>NZ_VDFS01000038.1:184954-187817 GCF_006151955.1 Georgenia sp. 311
CGTGTCGCCGTCGAGGTGACCAACGACCTCGGTGAGGCGACGACGGTCCACTGGCACGGTATGCACCTGCCGCCCGAGATGGACGGCGGGCCGCACCAGATGATCGAGCCGGGGGAGACGTGGCGCCCGACGTGGGTGATCGACCAGCCCGCGGCCACGCTCTGGTACCACCCGCACCCGCACGGCCGGACCGAGCAGCACGTCTACCGGGGCCTGGCCGGGATGTTCCTCCTCGACGACCCGGCCGCCGCGCCCGACCTGCCCGCGACCTACGGGGTCGACGACGTGCCCGTCGTCGTCCAGGACAAGCACCTCGACGACGAGGGCCGGCTCACGCTCGACCGCAACAGCACCGAACCGGGGCTCATGGGCTCGATGGTCATGGTCAACGGGACCGTCGGGGCGTACCACGAGGTCACCACGGAGCGGGTCCGGCTGCGCCTCCTCAACGCCTCGACCGCGCGCACGTACAACCTCGGCTTCACCGACGAGCGCACCTTCCACCTCGTCGGCACCGACGGCGGCCTCCTCGCCGAGCCGCACGAGACGAGCCGGGTCCGGCTCTCGGCCGGCGAGCGCGCGGAGGTCGTCGTCGAGCTCGAGCCCGGGGAGGTCGCCACGCTCGACTCCGACTCCCCGGACCTGGGCGACGTCGCCGCTCCCGCCGCGTTCGGCGGGCGGGACGTCTTCGAGGTCCTCGAGCTGCGCGCCGCACCCACCCTCACGCCCTCCCCGCCGGTCCCCGACGTGCTGGCCGAGGTCCCCCGGATCCCCGAGTCGGCCGCCACCGTGACCCGCGAGCTCGAGGTCGCCGTCCGGATGATCAACGGCCGGAGCATGGACCTCTCGCGCATCGACGAGGTCGTCACCGAGGGGGCGACGGAGATCTGGGAGGTGCGCAGCATCGACCCCCTCACCCACAACTTCCACATTCACGACGTCCAGTTCCAGGTCCTCGACGTCGACGGCGAGCCGCCGCCGCCCGAGCTCGCCGGCTGGAAGGACACCGTCTACCTCGAGCCGCGGCGCACCTACCGCCTCATCATGCAGTTCGCCGACTACTCCGACCCGGACAGCCCGTACATGTTCCACTGCCACCTCCTGCGTCACGAGGACGAGGGGCTCATGGGGCAGTTCGTCGTCGTCGAGCCCGGCACCGAGCCGCCCCGGACCCTGCCCACCGGCGACGACGGCGGCCACAACCACTGACGCGAGGGTGCGGCTGGGTCTAGGGTCGGGCGACATGGGCAGGTACGCCGCACTGCTGCGGGGCATCGCCCCGAGCAACCCCAGCATGACCAACGACAAGCTCCGCGGGGTGTTCGAAGGGCTGGGCCTGGAGTCGGTCGGGTCGGTGCTCGCCAGCGGGAACATCGTCTTCCGCAGCACGGAGGCCGACGTGCCCGCCCTCGAGGACCGGATCCAGGAGGCGCTACGGACCGGGCTCGGCATCGGCGGCGGCACCATCGTCCGCGAGCTCACCGAGCTGCGCGACCTCCTCGACCGTGACCCCTTCGACGGGCTGACCCACGGGCGCGGGAGCTACCTCACCGTGACGTTCCTCAAGGCACGCCCTCACGCGGTGCCGCTGCCGCCGGAGCCCGACCCGCTCACCCGGGTCGTCGGCTACGACGAGGGCGCCGGCGCGTTCCTCGCCGTCATCGACAACAGCGAGCCGGGCCGGACCCCGGACTTCATGGTGTGGCTGGACCGCGCCTACGGCAAGGACATCACCACGCGCACGTGGCTCACCGTGCAGCGCATCGTCAGGAAGCTGGAGGCCCTCACATGACCAGTCGTCTCGCCGCCCTCGCCGTCGACTGCGAGCAGCCGGCCGCCGTCGCCGAGTTCTGGTGCGCCGTGCTCGGCTGGCAGGTGGTCGAGGAGGACGAGGAAGGGGTGTCGATCGGCCCGCCCGACGGCTCCTGGCCGACGATCGACTTCCTGCCCGTCCCCGAGCGCAAGACCGTGAAGAACCGGCTGCACCTCGACCTGCGCGCCGACGGCGTGAGCACCGAGGAGGAGCTCGCGCGGCTGCGCGCGCTCGGTGCCCGGCCCACCGACATCGGGCAGGGGCCCGACGTCAGCTGGGTCGTGCTCGCCGACCCCGAGGGCAACGAGTTCTGCCTGCTGTCCCGCACCGTCCAGGACGTCGGCGCCGGCTGAGATTCCCCTTCCAGGGACTCCCCGAGGGGGCGTATGCTCCGGGAGCCGGGCGACTCGAGACAGGAGCGCCCCGTGGCGAAGAGTGCGAAGGACATGGTGGCCCGGGCGAGGGCCAAGGTGGAGAACCTCGACCCCGCAGCAGTGGCGGCCGAGCTGGAGCGTGGTGCGGTCCTCGTGGACCTGCGCGACCATCCCGAGCTCGCGGCTGCGGGTCGGATCCCGGGCTCGGTGCACGTCCCGCGCGGCATGCTGGAGTTCCGGGCGGACCCCACGAGCCCCTACCACGACGAGTCGCTGGACCCGACGAAGCGGGTGGTGCTGCACTGCGCCAGCGGCGGCCGCTCGGCGCTGGCCGCCGCGACCCTCCAGGAGATGGGGTACGCCCATGTGGCCCACCTCGACGGAGGGTTCGCCGCCTGGGCGGAGGAGGGTCGCCCGGTCGAGACGGTCTGACCGGCCGGCTGGGTCAGTAGACGCGTTGCGCGAGCGGGCGCAGGTCGGCAGGGACGACCAGCACGAGCCCGTGGTGGGCGAGGACGGTTCGGACCTCGTCCGCCGGGAGGGAACCGAGCCGCTCCAGGGTGAGGCTCCTCCCTGGCGGGCCGGGCCGGAACCCCAGGACCGTCGTCGACATCGGGGCGTGCCGCGGATACGCGTGCAGGGCGGTGGCCTCGTCGTCGTGCTCGAGCACGACGAC
>NZ_VDFS01000038.1:188154-237483 GCF_006151955.1 Georgenia sp. 311
GTCGTCCCGGTCACGTGGTGCGAGCGGTTCGCGGACGTGATGTGCAGGTGGTCGCTGCCGCACAGCCGCAGACCTCGCGCGAGGAACCCGTTCGACGGGCACCGGTAGCCGGGCACGATGACCTGGACCCAGCGGCCGGTGGCGTCACGCACGGTGAGGTGGTCCGGCACGTGTTCCGCGGCGGGAGCCCGGAACCCCAGAGGGCCCAGGCAGAGCAGCTCCTCGACGGCGCCGAGGACGTCGTCAGGCCGGAGTCCGTCGGTCAGCCGGGTGAGGTCGAGCAGACCGGTGAGTCGCGCCGGTGTCGTCGTCACGCTCCCCACCTGTCCCGGCGGACGGCCCTTGAGCCGGTTCGCCGCACGGACGGTCGGCTCGTCGGCCCGGGTCGTCAGCGCGTAGAGGTTCGCGAACGCGTGGACGACGAAGGCGCCGGCGGCCAGCGCGGAGGCGGCGCTCTCGACGTCGGCCCTCTCGCCGATCCGCAGGTGTCCTGCCGCAGCGACGGCCATCGTGCCCTCCCCTGCCGGTCAGAACCAGTATCCGGCCGTCCGGGTGCCCCGAACAGGTCCTTGGCGTTCCTCCGCGGCGCCTCACTCCTCACGGGTGACGGACGGCGTTCGTCGTGGTGCAGGGCCCGCCCCCGGCACCGGACGCGCCCAGGCTTCGACGACAGGACCGACATGACCCGCACCCACTACTTCACCGCGAGCAGTCTCGACGGCTTCATCGCGACGGAGGACCACTCCCTCGACTGGCTGCTGTCCCAGGAGAACGATCCCGACGGCCCGATGGGTTACCGCGCCTTCGAGGCGCGCGTCGGCGCGATCGCCATGGGCGCCACCACCTACCAGTGGGTCCTCGACCACGACGACGGGTGGGCCTACGACATGCCGGCCTGGGTCTTCACCCACCGCGACTTCCCGCCGCCCCCCGGGGACGTGCGGTTCACCAGCGGCGACGTCGCCGAGGTCCACGCACAGATGGTCGCGGCCGCGGCGGGGCGCGACGTGTGGATCGTCGGGGGAGGGGAGCTCGTCGGGCAGTTCACCGACCGCGGGCTGGTCGACGAGGTGTGGGTGCAGTACGCGCCGGTGACCCTCGGGTCCGGGGCGCCGCTGCTGCCGCGCCGCCTCGACCTCGAGCTGCTCGAGACGGCGCGCAACGGCGCCTTCGTCTGCGCCCGGTACGCCGTCGTCCGCTGACCGGGGAGGACGGCCGGCGTCCCCGGGAGGAGACCGGCGTCGTCCGTCGCAGGCGACCTCGCTGCCGCCTCCCGCCCGACGCCCGGCCGGACCGGCGTTCCTAGCGTTGTCGGCATGGCATCCACCGACCGAACCGTCCTCCGTCAATGGCCCGCCCGACGCGTCGGGCTCGCCCTCGTCCTCGCGCTGCTCCCCCTCACCCTCGCCCTGCCCCGCACGCTCGGGGACGCCGGTGACCGCACCGACGGCACGGCACGTCTCGTGCTCGCCGTCGTCGTCACCGCCCTGTGGGTCTACGTCGTGGGCGGCCGTGGCCGCGAGGAGCGCCCCGTCGCCACCCTCGTCCTCACCGGGGTGTTCGCCGGCTGCTACACGTTCCTCGTCGCGGCCGTCGCGGCGCTCTCCTCCGCCGGGGCGGCCGGACTCATCGCCCTGCCGTTCCTGCTGCTGGTGATGGTCGCCGTCGGTGCGCTGTGGGGGCTGGCGGCCGGCGGGCTCGCCCGAGGGCTCCAGCTGCTGCGCGGGCGGTCGGCCCGAGTCATCCGAGCACCGCGCCGCCGCTGAGGTTGAGGGTCGTCGCGGTGAGGCCGCCGGCCCTGTCGGAGGCGAGGAACGCCGCGGCGTCCGCGACGTCCTGGATGCGCACCGGCCCGGGCAGCAGGCCGTTCGGGGCGCCGGGTGACTCGAGCAGCTCGGCGAGGGTCATCCCCGCGCGTTCGGCCATCCGTGCCCACACCCTGGCGACGTGGGAGCCGTGACGTGCTGTCTCCGGGATCCCGTCGGGGCGCAGTGCGACGACACGGACGCCCCGCGGCCCGACCTCCCCCGCGAGCTGGACGGCGAGCGCCTCGACCGCCGCGTTCGCCGGGCCGAAGCCGTCGGTCGCCATCGCGACGCGCGCGGCGGTCGTCGACAGCAGGAGGACGACCCCGCTGCCGCGCCGTCCCATGTGACGCGCCACCGTCGTCGCGGTGAGGAAGTTCGTGCGCGTGTACGTGCGGACCGGCAGCTCGAAGTCGGCGAGACGCAGCTCGGTGAGGGGCACGCCCTGGACGTGGTCGACCCCGACGGCGTTGAGACTGACGTCGATGCCTCCCGACTCCGCGATGACGGCGGCCGCGTGCCGTGCCACCGAGCCGCCGTCCAGTGCGTCGACGACGGCTGCGTGCGCCTGCCCGCCGGCGGCGCGGATCTCCCCCGCGACCTCCTCCAGGGTGGCCAGGGTGCGCCCGGCGAGGTGCACGACGGCACCCTCGGCGGCGAAGGTGCGCGCTACGGCGGAGCCGATCGCACCCGCTCCGCCGTAGACGACGGCCGTCTTGTCGGTGAGCAGCATCGTGGTTCCCCTCCCGATACGGGCTCCGCTGTCCGGAGCTCTCACCCGACCGACGAACGGCACCTGCCGGGACCGACATCGCCGGGCAGATGACTTCGAGCCGTCCCGCCGGTCTGCCCCGGTGTCGGCCCTGCACCTCGAGGAGCACCATGCGCACGCCGGACACCTCCCTCGACCCACGCTTCAGCGACCCCGATGCCGTGCCGACACCGTGGTCGACGGCCGTCGACGCCCTCGCGACGGCCCAGCTGTGCTGGCTCACGACGGTGCGGCGGGACGGACGGCCGCACGTCACCCCGCTCGTGGCCGTCGCGCTCGACGACGCGGTGCACTTCTGCTCGGGCCCTGCCGAGCAGAAGACCCTCAACCTCAGGCACGACCCGCACGTCGCGCTCCTCACCGGCTCGACGGAGTGGGACCGCGGGCTGGACGTCGTGCTCGAGGGGCGGGCGGTCCGCACGACGGAGCAGCAGGTGTTGCGCCGACTCGCCGGGGCGTGGGGCGAGAAGTGGGACGGCCAGTGGCAGTTCGACGTGAGGGACGGGGCCTTCCGGCATGCCGACGGCGGTGAGGCGCTGGTCTTCACGGTGACGCCGGACCGCGCGTTCGCCTTCGCCAAGAACCCGTTCGGACAGACTCGCTACGTGTTCTGACCCGGCCCGCCCACCTCGGCGAGCCGGGAGGCGAGGTACCCGCGCTCGGCGTCCGTGCGGGCCAGCTCGAGCGCCTTGCGGTAGGCGGCCCGCGCCTCCGGGTCGCGCCCGAGCCGGCGCAGCAGGTCGGCACGCGTCGCGGGAAGCAGGTGGTAGCCGTCGAGCGCGCCGGAGGTTCCGAGCTCCTCGACGATCCGCAGACCGGCGGAAGGCCCCTGCGCCATGGCGACGGCGACGGCGCGGTTGAGCTCGACGACCGGTGAGGGGGACAGGTCGGCGAGCATCCCGTACAGCGCGGCGACCTGCGGCCAGTCGGTGCTCTCCGCGTCGGGGGCCGAGGCGTGGCAGGCCGCGATCGCCGCCTGCACCTGGTACGTCCCGGGCCGCCCGGCCGCCAGCGCCTCCTCGAGGAGCGCCGTGCCCTCGACGACGAGGTCCCTGTCCCAGCGGGTACGGTCCTGGCGCTCGAGCGGGACCAGCGCGCCGGCGGCGTCGGTGCGCGCCGGCCGGCGCGACTCGTGGAGGAGCATGAGTGCGAGCAGGCCGCGGACCTCGGGGTCGGTCGGGAGCAACCCGAGGAGGAGCCGACCCAGGCGCACGGCCTCGGCCGTGAGGTCCTTGCGGAGGAGGCTCGTGCCCGAGCTCGCGGCGTGCCCCTCGGTGAAGAGGAGGTAGACGACGGCGAGGACCCCGGCGGTCCGCTCCGCCAGCCGCTCGGGGGGAGGGACACGGTAGGGGATGCCCGCCTGGCGGATCTTCCGCTTGGCGCGGACGAGGCGCTGGGACATCGTCGCCTCGGGGACGAGGAAGGCGCGGGCCACCTCCGCCGTCGTCAGCCCTGCCACGGCGCGCAGGGTGAGAGCGACCCGTGCGTCGAGGGCGAGCGCCGGGTGGCAGCAGGTGAAGACCAGCCGCAGCCGGTCGTCCTCCGGGCCCTCGACCGTCGGCGCGCGCTGCCCGGCGAGCCGGCCCACCTCCGCGTGCTTCGCGGCGCCGACCGCCTCGCGCCGCAGCCGGTCCACCGCCCGGTGGTACGCCGTCGTCGTCAGCCATGCGCCGGGGTTTCGCGGCACACCCTCACGTCGCCACCGGTCCACGGCGATGGTGAACGCTTCCTGGGCTGCGTCCTCCGCGAGGTCCCAGTCGCCCGTGCGGAGGATGAGCGTCGCGACCACCTGCGACCACTCGGCGTGGAACGCCTCGGTGACCGCGTCCGAGACGGCGTCGTGCCCGTCGGAGGTCATGGCTCCCACACCGGCCGGACCTCGACGGTGCCGCGGCGGGCGAACGGGTGGGCGGCGGCGATCTCGAGCGCCTCGTCGAGGTCGGCGCACTCGAGGAGGACGTAGCCGCCGACGAACTCCTTCGTCTCGGCGAACGGGCCGTCGGTGACGAGCGTGCGTCCGTCACGCACGCGGACGCTCGTCGCGGTCTCCGCCGGGCGCAGCCGGTCGCCGCCGAGGAACGCGCCGCGCCCGGTGACGTCGGCGAGCCACCGCTGGTGGTCCGGATCGGCGGCGAGCTCCTCCTGGCCGGGGTGGACCTCGGCGTCGTGGCAGATGAGCATGAGATACCGCATGTCGGCCTCCCGGGGGTGGTGCGGGCGCCTCGCCGTGGGACCACGGTAGCTGCCCGCCCTCGGCGTGTCCGCCGGGGGCGGATCCGCTCGGGGCAGCGTGAGTGCCGCGGGCGCGGGCAGCCACGATGGGATGCCGTCATGAGCACCCAGACCACGGGCCTGGTCCCGTGCGACCAGGAGATCGCCCACCGGCTCATGGCCCAGCGCATCATCGTGCTCGGCACCGAGCTCGACCAGGAGGCAGGCAACCGTCTGTGCTCCCAGCTCCTGCTGCTCTCCGCGGAGGACGGCAGGGAGGACATCAGCTTCTGGATCAGCTCGCCCGGCGGGTCGGTCCCGGCGATGCTCGCGATCCGCGACGTCATGCGGCTGGTGCCCAACGACGTCAGCCTCCTCGAGGGCGCACCTGTCCCCTCTCCGGTCAGGGGCCAGGTCCGGGAGCGGTGACTTGCCGGCCGTTGCGGTCGTGGAACCACCACCGGCCGGAGGACCGGGTGATGGTGACCTGGCGGGCGTGGACCCAGTCGTGGTGGTGCCAGCACAGGAGCACCCCGTGCTCGACGTCGGTGCGGCCCCGGTGCAGCGCCCACCACAGCGAGTGGTGGACCTCGCCGAAACCGGGCGGCTCGTCGCAGCCGGGCCACTGGCAGTGCCTGTCGCGGGCGATGATCGCCCGTACCTGGTTGGCGGGGAAGATGCGCTTGTCGCGCCCCGCGTCCAGCACCGTGGAGTCCGGCCCGAACACCACCCGCGAGAGCTGTGACTCGCACGCCAGGCGGGCCAGCAGCGCCGGTGCGACGGGGGTGCCGTCCTCGAGGGTGGCGGGAGCGAGCCCGCGCAGCGAGGCGGGGTCCAGGGCGGTGGAGATGACGTGGTCGTCCCCCGTCCGCCAGCGCTCCACCCACGAGCTCGCCTCGGGACCGACCTCCACCGGCCCACCGGCCGCGACCGACCCGGGCGCCTGGGGACGGGCGGGGTCCTGCGGACCGCCCGGCGCGCTCAGCGCGAGCTGGGCGGGCAGCCCGAGCGGGCCTGCCGACAGACCGGGACCGTGCGCGGGGACTGCGGACCCGGTGGCCGCGGCCAGCGCCCGGAGCAGCTCGAGGGACACGGTGACGGTGAGGTGCGGGCGGATGCGGGCGGCCGTCCGCTGCGCGCCGGCGTCGAGCGACTGGTGGGCCAGCGAGACGAGGGCAGCGGCGCGCCGCTGGGCGGGGGTGCGCTCGTCCTCGGCGCCCTTGCGTCCGGCGTGGGCGCCGAGCGCGGTGGAGACGACCTGGCCGGAGACGTCGTCGAGCCAGCCGCGCACCTGCCACCCGCCGGTGGTGGGGGAGAGGGTGAGCTCCTCCTTGCCGTCGGCCTCGCGCCACGCGCGGTCCGCGCCCTCCGGGTCGGCCGCGACCGCCCAGGCCTGGACGAGCGAGGTGAACGTCCCGGCGTCCATCTCCTGCGCCTGCTCGACGAGGAACCGCTCCCCGACCTCGGGGTCGGCCAGCTGGGACCGGAGCCGGGCCGTGCGGGTGGTCTCCCGCACGAGAACGGTGGTGTGCTGGGCACCGAGTCGTCCCGCACCCAGCGCCGCCCGCGTCACCGGCAGGTGGTCACGCAGCGCCCGCGCCTCGCGGACCTGGCGTGCGGCCGCCGCGGCCGTCGAGCCCGTGCGAGCACGCAGCCAGGCGGCGAACGTCCGCGAGCCGTGCAGGGCCCACAGCCCGTTCGCCTCCGCGGCGGTGAGGACGGCTGAGCGGGCCGCCTCCAGACGCCGCGCGGACTGCTCGAGGAGGTCGAGCGCGTCGTGGACGGCCTGGCCGGGCAGCCCGTGCCACTCGGTCCCCGCGAGGGTGGACAGGGTGGCAGCCACCTCGGCGAGCGCCGCGAGCGGGTCGTCCGGGCCAGGCGGGGTGGACGGTCCGGTCACGAGGGGTGCCGCCCCAGGGGACCGGTGGACCCGCCGGCTCCCCTGGCCGGGGTGGGTCGCACGGCGCGGCCCGCGGGGCGCGGCGGCGAGACCCTGGGCCTCCAGCTCGACCGGTCCTGCCACTGCGCTCACCTCCCGCGTCGTTGCTCTGACGCTATCGGCGACCACCGACATCGCTGTGGCCTGGCTCACACGCCGTCTCGGTTCGGGAGGCGCCGTCCGGCTCGCCGGCCGACCGGACCGGTAAACCCTCGACCGGCCGCGTCACGCGAGCGATGATGCCCCGAGGGAGGGTGACGACGTGGAGGGCTCGGGCAGCGGTCACTGGGGCGACGCGTTCGGCGTGCCGCTCGACGTGCGGCCCCTCTTCCCGGAGCAGCGCGCGTCCTTCCTCGACCTGCTCGAGGGTCTCACCGCCGAGGAGTGGGCCGCGCCGGCGCTGCCGGGCTGGAGCGTCCAGGACGTCGTCGCGCACGTGCTCCACGACCACGTCCGCCGGCTGGCCGCCACGCGTGACGGCCACCGGGTGGCGCTGCCGCCGGGAGGCTCGCTGCCCGAGCGGCTCGACGCCGCCAACGAGGCGTTCGTCGCCGTCGCGCGGCAGGTGAGCCCTCGCCTGCTCATCGACCTCCTCGTCCATCTCGGGCCCCAGCTCGACGCGCTGTGGGCCGGTCAGGACCTCCACGCCCGCGCCGACGCCGACGTCTCCTGGGCGAGCGCCGGAGCCTGCCCGCGCTGGCTCGACCTGGCCCGGGAGCTCACCGAGCTGTGGGTCCACGAGCAGCAGGTCCGCGACGCCGTCAGGCGCCCTGGCGGCGACCGGCCACACCTCCTGGCGCCCGTCGTCGACACCTTCGCGCGTGCCCTCCCGTTCAGCCTGCGGCAGGTCGAGCGACCGGTCGGCACCCGTGCCCGCCTCAGCATCACCGGGCCCGCCGGCGGCACCTGGGACGCCGTCCGGAAGGAGGGCCGGTGGACCTCCGGACCGGTTCAGGGTCTTCCGGACGCCGAGGTCGTCCTCGACCCCGACACCTTCTGGCGGCTGGCGGCGCGCAGGCTCGGCCCGGCCGACGCGCGGGACCGGGCCGAGGTCCGCGGCGACGGCGCCCTCACCGCCGCCATGACCTCACTCCTCGGTGTCGTGCGGGCACCCGACGAGCCCCCGTGACGCTCGCGGGGTCCGAGGTCCCCCCGCGCCCACCCGTCCGGGCGCGGGAGCCCCAGCTCAGGAGTGCCCGGACTCCTCGGCCACGCAGAAGACGTTGCCGTGCGGGTCGGCGAGGGTGACCCACCGGAAGCTCTCGTCCCCGCGGCGCTCGACGAGCGTGGCGCCGGCGTCGAGCAGGCGGTCGACCTCGGCGTCCAGGTCCTGGCACGAGAGGTCGAGGTGCACCCGGTTCTTGCCCGGCGTGGGGTCGGCGACCTTCTGGAACGCCAGCCGCACCGGCAGCGACGGGACGGCCACCATGGCGAACCAGCCATCGTTGCGCTCGACCACCTCACCGCCCGTCTGCTCCGCCCACCATTCGGCGAGACGGTTCGCGTCGGTCGTGTCGAAGGTCACCATGCCCAGGGTCATCACCATGCCGTCACGCTAGTGGCGCCGGCCGACACGTCACCAGCGTTTGGCGAGCCGTCGCTCGGCCACCCCGAGCAGCCCGTCGGTCGCCTTGCCGAGGACGGCGAGGGCGAGGATGGCGAGGAGGATCCGGTCGACCCGGCCGTTGTTCTGGGAGTCGGTGAGGAGGAAGCCCAGTCCCATCGACGAGGCGATGAGCTCGGCCGCGACGAGGAACAGCCAGCTCTGCGCGAGGGCGAGGCGCAGCCCGGCGGCGACGGCCGGGGTGACGGCCGGGAGCTGGACGCGCGCGAGCAGCCCGACCCCCCGGTACCCGTAGGCCCGGCCGACCTCGACGAGGTGCGGGTCGACGTGCCGCAGCGCGGACGCCACCGTCGTGTAGACGGGGAAGAAGGCGCCGATGGCGATGAGCGTGACCTTGGAGTCCTCGTTGATGCCGATCCACAGGATGAGCAGCGGCACCCAGGCGAGGGACGGGACTGCGCGCAGCGCCCCGACCGTCCCGGCGAGCAGGGTGTCGGCCCACCGCGACAGGCCGACGAGCGCTCCCACCGCCAGGCCCGCCGCCGCGCCGACCGCGAAGCCGAGCAGCACGCGCTGGGTGGAGATGGCCACGTGCGTCCACAGGGTGCCGTCGGCGGCGAGCTCGGTGCCGGCGGCCCACACCGCCGCCGGTGAGGGCAGCTGGTAGGGCGCGAAGGTGCCGGTGACGGCGGTGAGGAGGTGCCACAGCCCGAGCAGCGCGAGCGGGACGACGACGGCCGCCAGCCGGTGCCACCGGTGAACGCGCGTGGGGCCGGGGGCCGGCACCGCTCGCTCCTCGCCCACCGGGACGAGGACGGGGCGGGCAGCGCCCTCGACGGTCGCGGCCATCAGCCCGCGCCGCCCGCGCCGGCCGGGTCGGCCCGGCGGGCGTAGGTGTCCACGATGAGGGTGTCGAGTGCCTCGTCGATCTGCTCCTGGGAGCGGACGTCGCCGGTCTCGACGAAGATCGGCCCGACGACCTCGAGGACGGCCCGCTGCGCCTCCCCGGGCACCGCGTCGATCCCGAGGTTGGTCCGCTCGAGGACGACCTTCTCCGCGACGTCGGGCTCGATCCCGGCCACCTCGGCGAGGATCGCGACCGTCTCCTCCGGGTTGTCCGCCACCCACCCGCGCGCCCGCTCGTAGGCGTCGACGACGACCTGCGCGAGGTCCGGGGACTCCGCGAGGAAGTCCGCGCGGGCGTTGAGGAAGCCGTAGGTGTTGAAGTCGACGTTGCGGTAGACGAGCCGGGAGCCGGCGTTGAGCTCGGTGTCCGCCATGATCGGGTCCAGCCCCGCCCACGCGTCGACGGCGCCGTTCTCCAGCGCCACCCGCCCGTCGGCGTGCTGGAGGTTCTGCACCTCGACGTCCGCGAGGTCCACGCCGTGCTCCTCCAGGCTCTGCAGGAGGAAGAAGTACGGGTCGGTGCCGCGGGTCGCGGCGACCGACCGGCCGGCGAGGTCGGTGACGGAGGTGACGTCCGAGCCCTCCGGCACGACGATGGCCGACCACTCCGGCTGGTCGAAGAGCGCGATGGTGTGGATGGGCGAGCCGTTGGCCCGCGCGAGGAGCGCGGCGGAGCCGGCGGTCGAGGCGATGTCGGCCGCCCCCGAGCGGAGCAGCTCGTTGGCCTTGTTCGAGCCGGCGGACTGGACCCACTCGACCGTGACGTCCGGTCCCAGGGTCTCCTCCAGCCAGCCCTGCTCGCGGACGACCAGGCTCAGCGGGTTGTAGGTGGCGAAGTCGACGGTGAGGGTGTCGGCGCTCCAGGTGTCGCCGGCGTCGTCGTCACGGGCGACGGCGGAGCCCTCGCCGGCCACGCAGCCGCTGAGCACGAGGCCGCCGGCGGCGACGAGGAGAACCGCGGTGGTCACGGTACGGATGGTCATGGGTGGGCCCTTCAGGCGTGGTGGGTGGGGACGCCGAGGCCGTCGAGCAGCTCGGCGCGCAGGTGGGTGAGCCGGGCGCTGCCCCGGTCGCGGGGACGGGCGCCCGGCACGGTGACGACGGTGCGCACGGTGCTCGGGCCGCCGGGGACGGCGGGTCCGAGAAGGACGACGCGGTCGGCGAGGTACAGGGCCTCCTCGACGTCGTGGGTGACGAGGAGGACGGTCGTGGGCTGTGCGGCGTGAAGGTCGAGCAGCAGGTCCTGCATCCGCAGCCGGGTGAGGGCGTCGAGCGCGCCGAACGGCTCGTCGAGCAGCAGCACGCCGGGGTCGCGGGCGAGCGCGCGGGCGAGCGAGGCCCGCTGGGCCATCCCGCCGGACACCTGCCGCGGGCGGTCCTCTGCGCGGTCGGCGAGGCCGACGAGCGCGAGCAGCTCCTCCGCCCGGGCGGCCCCGGTCGCGCGGGGCGTACCCGGCGGGAGGCCGAGGGCGACGTTGCGCCGCAGGCTGCGCCACGGCAGCAGCCGCGGCTCCTGGAAGGCGACGGCGCAGCGGGGGTCGGCACCGGTCACCGGCTCCCCGTCGATGTGCAGCTCCCCGCTCGTCGGGACGTCCAGGCCGCACACCTGACGCAGCAGGGTCGACTTCCCGCAGCCGGAGGCGCCGAGCAGCGCGAGGATCTCACCGGGCTCGACCGTGAGGTCGACGCCGGTGAGCACGGTCCGCGGCCGGCCGGCGGGGGTGCGGGGGGCGAAGGTCCGCCCCACGCCACGCAGCTCGACACGGGCCGCAGCCCGGCCCGCCGTCACGGGCGGTGTCGTCGTGAGCATCGCGTCCCCCTCGGCCGGTGACGCCCTGACGACGTCGTGGACCAGACGCTAGGAACGTCGCAGGAGGCTGGACAACGGTCGGGACGGCCCGTCTCACCGTCCGGTATGTCCGGCTCGGATCGTCTCGTCCCTCGACACGAGATCCGTGCGGGTCAGGCGTAGATTGACCGCGGGCGCACACCCCGGAGGAGTCGGATGGCGAACACCGGTACGCAGGGTCCGGCACTGCCTGACCGTTTCGTGCGCTTCCGATGGTGGGGGCTGCTCGCGATCAGCTTCGGCGTCGCGCTCATCATCATGGACTCCACGATCGTCTCGGTCGCGATCCCCTCGATCGTCGCGGACCTCGGCATCTCGAGCACGGAGATCCAGTGGGTCCAGGAGATCTACACCCTGCTGTTCGCCGCCCTGCTGCTCACCTGGGGCCGCGTCGCCGACCGCTTCGGCCGGCGGCGCATCATGTTCATCGGCGTCGCGGTCTTCATCGCCTCGAGCGTGCTGTGCGTCGTCGCCTCCAGCGGCGCGCACCTCATCATCGGCCGCGCCTTCCAGGGCCTCGGCGGGTCGATGATCCTGCCGACCACACTGGCCCTCCTCAACGCGAACTTCCACGGCCGGGAGCGGGCCATCGCCTTCGCCGTGTGGGGCTCGACGATCGGCGGCATGGCCGCCTTCGGCCCGCTCGCCGGGGGCTGGCTCATCGAGTACGCGAGCTGGCGGTGGGCCTTCGGCATCAACGTCCCCATCGGCCTGTTCATCCTCGCCGGTCTGCTCCTGTTCGTCGCCGAGTCGCGGGAGACCCGGCGGGTGCCGGGGACCGACGTGATCGGCGCGCTGCTGTCCATCGTCGGCTTCGGCGCGCTCGTCTTCGGCCTCATCGAGGGGCGGAGCTACGGGTGGTGGCGGGCCGAGGAGCGTGCCTCCTTCGACATCGGCGGGATGTCGCCCGTCCCGTTCGCGTTCGGGATCGCGGTCGTCGCGCTGGTCGGTTTCGTCCTGTGGGAGCGGGCCCGGGACCGGGCCGGCAGGGGCGTCATCCTCGACCTGTCGCTCTTCCGCATCCCCTCCTTCGCCAACGGCAACGTCACCGCCCTCATCGTGAGCTTCGGGGAGTTCGGCCTCATCCTCACCCTGCCGCTGTGGTTCCAGAACGTGCTCGGGTTCCGCGCGTTCGAGGCCGGCCTCGCCCTCGTCCCCCTCGCCGTCGGCTCGTTCGTCGCGAGCGGCGGCGTGGCGGCGCTCTCGCGCATGCTCTCCCCGGTCGTCGTCGTGCGGATCGGACTCAGCCTGGAGGTCCTCGCCGTCCTCACCCTCGCCGTGCTCATCCGCCCCGACAGCACCCCGTGGCTCACCTCCCCGGTCCTGTTCGTCTACGGGATCGGCGTCGGCCTGGCGACCGCCCAGCTCACCAGCGTCGTGCTCGCCGACGTGCCCGTCGAGCGCAGCGGGCAGGGCTCGGCGACGCAGAGCACCGCCCGGCAGACCGGCTCGGCCCTCGGCATCGCCGTGCTCGGCACCGCCTTCTTCACCACGTTCCGGACGGGGACGGAGAGCCGGCTCGCCGACGCCGTCGCCGCCGACCCGAGCGTCGGGCAGCTCGTCGACGCGGTGATCGCCAGCTCGGGTGGCACGATCTCGGCGCTCGCGGCCGACCCGCGGACGGCGGACGTCGCGCAGGCAGCGCGCGACGCGATGACCGACGGCGCCTCGCGCGCGGCGTACGTGGGCGCCGCCGCCCTCCTCCTCGGGCTGCTCTCCAGCCTCCGGATCCGCCCGGGCGTGGGCGCCGACCAGCGGACGGTCGAGCCCGACGAGCCGGCCACGGCCGGCTGACGCTTACCGCACGGGGGCGTCCGCCTCGCCGGGCTCGAGCGGTGCGCGGCCGCGGCGGTAGAACACCCAGGTGAGGACCCACAGGACGAGCCCGATGGCGATGAGCCCGCCGGCGATCTGGTACTCGATGGGGTCCTGGGCCCACGGGCCGACGAGGAAGGCGCAGGTGAGCGCCCCGACGTAGGGCAGCACCGCCGGGGCCCGGAAGTGCTCCCGGTCCACCGGGTGGCGGCGCAGCACGATCGTCGCGACGTTGACGACGGCGAAGACGGCCAGGAGGAGCAGCGCGGTGGTGCCGCCGAGCGCGGTGACCGTCTCCTCCCCGGCCACCTGGGTGACCCCCCAGATGAGCCCGAAGGCGAGGAGGGTGGTGAAGAGGATCGCCACCCACGGGCAGCGGCGTCCCGGCAGCACCTTGCCGAGCAGCGGCGGCACGACCTCGTGCTTGGCCATCCCGTAGACGAGGCGGCTCGCCATCATCATGTTGATGAGGGCCGTGTTCGCCACCGCGAACATCGACAGGAACGGGTAGATCGTGTCGACGGGAGCGTCGGGCGCGCCGCGCCGGACCACCTCGAGGAGCGGGGTCTGGCTCGCCGCGAGCTCGCCGACCGGGACGACGGCGACGGCGGTGACCGACACGAGCACGTAGACCACCGCGGTGACGCTGAGCCCGGTGAGCATGACCCGCGGGAACGTGCGGACGGGGTCCTTCGTCTCCTCGGCCATGTTGACCGAGTCCTCGAAGCCGACCATCGAGAAGAAGGCGAGCGCCGTCGCGGAGGTGAGGGCGAGGAAGACGCTCTTGTCCCCGCTCGTCTCGAAGACCACCGTCCGGCCGAAGTCGACGTCGCCCTGTGACATGGCCCAGAACCCGACGGCGATGACGATGAGCAGGCCGGTGAGCTCGACCAGGGTGAGGACGACGTTGAAGACGAGCGACTCGGAGACGCCACGGAGGTTGACGAGCGCGAGCAGGAGCATGAAGCCGAGCGCGACGAGCGTGACGCCGCCCTGGCCCCACTCCAGGCCGAAGCCCTCGATGAAGTTCTCCCCGAGGAACTTGGCCGCTGTGGAGGCGGAGGTGAGCCCCGAGCTGAGCACCGCGAACGTCACGAGGAAGGTGACGACGTGGACGCCGAAGGCCTTGTGCGTGTAGAGCGCCGCCCCGGCGGCCTGGGGGTACTTCGTCACGAGCTCGAGGTAGGAGAACGCGGTCACCGTCGCGACGGCGAAGGCGAGGAGGATCGGTGCCCACCCCGCGCCGCCGACCTCGGCGGCCACCTGGCCGGTGAGGGCGTAGACGCCGGTGCCGAGGATGTCGCCGACGATGAAGAGGAGGAGCAGCTTGGGGCCCATGGCCCGCTTGAGCTCCGGCTGCGCCTGAGCAGTCTGCGGTGTCGCGCTCATCTCGTCCCCCTCCGACGGCCTGTGCGGGAAGAGTCGACCTCACCAGCCCCACCCGCAACCGGAAGCGGGTCCACCCCCGGGACCACCCGGCCCGCCCGTCTCCTTCCCGGGGAGGAGACGGCTCCCGCCCCGATCTCGTCGCCGCGGACGATCTGCTCCTCGCGCGCCGCTCCTAGCGTCGAGGTGTCGCCGGCGTCGCCGGTGGGACTGGAGGAGAGACATGATCGAGGTGACCCACCTGACGAAGCGCTACCGCGCGACGACGGCGGTGGACGACCTGACGTTCACCGCGGCGCCCGGGACCGTCACCGGCTTCCTCGGGCCGAACGGCGCCGGGAAGTCGACGACGATCCGCACCGTCGTCGGCCTGGAGCGGCCGACGTCCGGTTCCGCGCGGGTGAACGGGCAGAGCTACGCCGACCTGCGCGCCCCGCTGCAGGAGGTCGGCACGATGCTCGACGGGCGCAACGCGCACCCCGGGCGGACGGCGCTCGGCCACCTCCTGGGGCTGGCGCGCAGCCACGGCATCGCCCGGGCGCGGGTGGACCAGGTGGTCGAGCTCGCCGGCCTCGGGTCGGTCGTCCGGCGCCGGGTCGGGACGTTCTCCCTCGGCATGGGGCAGCGGCTCGGCATCGCCGCGGCCCTGCTCGGGGACCCGCCCACCCTCGTCCTGGACGAGCCGGTCAACGGGCTCGACCCGGACGGGGTGCGGTGGATCCGGCACCTGCTGCGGGCGCTGGCCGCCGAGGGGCGCACCGTGCTCCTGTCCTCCCACCTCATGAGCGAGCTGGCGGAGACCGCGAGCCGGGTCGTCGTCATCGGCCGGGGCCGGCTGCTCGCGGACGAGGACCTGCGCTCGCTCGTCGCCGCCACCGCCCGGGCGGGCGTCGTGCGGGCTCGTGCGTCCGACCCCGCCCCGCTGGCCCGCGCCCTCGAACGGGGCGGCGCGACGGTCACCATGCCCGAGGCGGACCTCATCGAGGTGACCGGCGCCGACGCCGGGTCCGTGGGGGCGCTCGCCGCCCGGCTCGGGCTCACCCTGCTCGAGCTGTCCACCGTCTCGGGCACGCTCGAGGACGCCTACCTCGGCCTCACGGCCGATGCCGTGGAGTACCGGACCGGGACGGAGGCAGCGCGATGAGCACCGGGCTCACGCTGCCCCCCGCCGTCGGCCTGCCGCCCCGCCGCGGCACCACCCTCGGCCGGGTCGTGGCCGCGGAGTGGTCCAAGGCCTGGGGGCTGCGCTCGACCCGCTGGGTGGTCGCCGTCATGGTGCTGCTCCCCGCCGCGCTCGCCTGGCTCGGGGGCAACGACCCGCTCGTCGGACCGGACGGGTACGGCAGCGTGGCCTACTACGTCACGAGCACGCTCATCGTCACCCAGTTCCCGATGCTGCTCCTCGGCGTGCTGCTCGGCAGCGGAGAGTTCTCCAGCCGCAGCGCCGGTCCGACGTTCCTCGCCGTCCCGTCGCGGACGCTCGTGCTCGTCGCCAAGGCGCTCGTGACGACGGCGGTGGCCGCCCTCACCGCGACGCTCACCCTCGGCCTCGCGGCCGGTGCGACGCTGCTGAGCGACCTCGGGCCCGGGCTGTCGACCGCCCTCACCCCAGAGACCACCCGGATGTGGGTGGGGTCGGCGGCCTACCTCGTCGCGGCGACCGTGTTCTGCTTCGGCCTGGGCATGCTCCTGCGCCGGAGCACGACCGCGGTTCTCGTCGCCTTCGTCGTCTTCGTCCTCGGCATCGCGGCGGTCGTCGTGCCGGACGCGCTCCAGCCCGTCCTCGCCGTGCTGCCCGGACACGCCGCGACCCTCGTCCCCGCGACCGACGGGTTCCTCGAGCTGCTGCGGGACCTGGGGCAGCTTCCGGTGGGCGCGTGGACGAGCGTCGCCGTCACCGGAGGGTGGGCACTGATCGTGCTCGCCGTGGCAGCGGTCAGGCTGCGGGGCCGCGATGTCTGAGCACTCGGTCGCGCCTGCCGTGCTGCCCGTCGGCCTGCCCGACCGGCCCGGGGTCACTCCCGTCCGCGTCCTGCGTGCCGAGCTGGGCAAGGCCTTGGCACTGCGGTCGACCGGGTGGGCAGCCGTCATCGCCGTCGCCGTCAACGCCGCGACAGCGACCTTCGTCGCCTACCAGGCCCGCTACGAGCTGGACTCCCAGCCGCCCAGCATGCTCGGCCTGCTCACCCTCGCGCTGGTGGCCACCCAGCTCCCCGTGCTCGTCCTCGGGGTGCTCGTCAGCGCCGCGGAGTACCCCAGCGGCGCGGCGCGCTCGACGTTCCTCGCGGTCCCGCGCCGTCTGCCCGTGCTCGCCGCCCAGGTGCTCACCGTCGCCGTCGCCGCCGTGCTCACGGCGGCCGCGGCGCTCGCCGTGACGTCCCTGGCGCTGCTGCCGTTCCGGGCCGAGCTCTCCCTCGCGCTCGACCTCTCCGACCCGCAGACCCGGCGCGTGCTCGGCGGGTTCGTCCTCTACCTCGTGGCGGTGGCGGTGCTCGGGGTCGCACTCGGCACCGTCGCACGCGGTCCGGCCGCCGGGCTGGTCGCCGGCGTGGGTCTGGTGTTCCTCCTGGAGCAGGTGGTCCCCTTCCTCGGGGCGCCGTGGCTGCTTGCCACCCTGCCCGGCTGGGCGGGGCGGCTCGCCGTGGAGTCCGACGCCGGAGCCGCGGAGCGGGCCGCTCAGGCAGGCGTCGGACTCACCCCCTGGCTCGGGCTCGGGGTGACGGCGGCATGGGTCGGCGCGCTCCTCCTCACCGCCGCGGTGAGGCTGCGGCGCAGCGGTGTCTGAGCCGTCCGCGGGAGGGGGCAGATCGTGACCTGGCACACTCGGGGGGTGAGTCCCGACCGGCCGAGGGCGTCCGCATGGCCCGCGAGCGCTCGTGGACGTCTCCGGAGCGGGATCGAGCGGGCACGGCAGACCCTCGGCGAGCGGCCCGACCTCGCGGACAGGCTCGTGTGGCGGGGCTACCTCGCGGTGGCGCTGGTGACGGCGGCGACGTACCTGCTGCCGAGTGTCATCTGGTACACCTACCCGCCGGGCTCGCGCAGCGCGCTGGGCGTCGTCGGGATCACGGCGGTCACGGGCGTGCTGGGGGCGCTGGCGCTCCGGGGCAGACGTCGTCACCCGGTCCGGACGGTCGTGGTGACCGCGGTGCTCGCGGTGCTCACCATCGCGGTCACCGGCGCGCCGGGCGCGACCGTGCTCGGCACCGCCCTGGCCGTCCATGCGCTCGCCGCCACCTGGCCGCCGGTGCGGACCTGGCCGGCCGTCCTCGGCTCGATCCTCGCGGTGGGCGCGTCGATGCTCGCCTGGCTCAGCCTGGACGTGTGGGACGTCGTCCTCGGTCTGTCCATGCTCCCCGAGGGCGCGCCGGACCACCCACCCGGCGCGAGGTCGCCGGAGGAGTGGAGCGGGCTCGGCCGAGCCCTGCTCGCGGGCATCGACTCCCGTGTCTTCGAGGCCACCTTCTCCGCCCTCCTGCTGCTCACCGCCGTCGTGGCCGGGCTGAGCGTGCGGAGCAGGCGTCAGCGCGACTTCGCCGCGCAGGCCCAGGCGCAGGCCCGGGTGCGCGAGCACCGGCAGGACCTCCTCATGGCGCGCACCGCCGAACGCACCACGGTCGCCCGCGAGGTCCACGACGTCGTCGCGCACAGCATCTCGGTCATGGTGGCGCTCGCCGACGGCGCCGCCGCCGTCGCGCCGCGGTCCCCCGAACAGGCACGGGAGGCGATGCGCGAGGTCTCGGCCACCGGCCGGAGCGCGCTGGCCGACATGAAGCGGGTACTGGCGGCGCTGCACGAGACCGCCCCCGACCCGCGCGAGGAGACGGCGGACCTCGTGGCCATGGTCGACCGGTTCCGCGCGGCCGGCCTGCCGCTCGCCGCGACCGGCCTCGACGTCGACCTCCCCGGGCCGGTCGCGCTCGCGGTGCGGCGGATCGTCGGTGAGGCCCTGACCAACGTCCTGCGGCACGCCCCGGCGGCTCGGCGGGTCGAGCTCGAGGTCGTCCGCACCCCAGACGCCGTGACGATCGAGGTGCTCGACGACGGGCCGCACGCAGGGTCGTCCGCAGCGTCCACGCACGGGAGCGGTCGGGGCCTGGTCGGGATCCGGGAGCGGGCGGCGGTCCTCGGCGGCACCTGCCACGCCGGGCCCCGGCCGGAGCGTGGCTGGCGCGTCGCCGTCGTGCTGCCGGTCGAGGGAGCACGAGGACGGGAGCCGCGATGACGACGATCCTGCTGGCCGATGACCAGGCACTGCTGCGCCGGGGATTTCGCATGGTGCTCGAGACCGAGCCGGACCTCCGGGTCGTGGGGGAGGCCGCCGACGGCCGGGTCGCCCTCCAGCAGGTCGCCTCCCTCGCCCCCGACGTCGTGCTCATGGACATCCGGATGCCGGGGGGTGACGGCATCGAGGCGACCCGGCGCATCGTCGCCGCGCACCCCGCCACCCGCGTGCTCGTGCTCACCACGTTCGACCTGGACGAGTACGCCTTCGGCGCGCTGCAGGCGGGGGCCAGCGGGTTCCTCCTCAAGAACGCCGAGCCCGCGGAGCTCATCCGGGCCGTCCGTGCCGTCGCCGCGGGCGACGCCGTCGTCGAGCCGCGGGTCACCCAGCTGCTCCTCGGGCTCGTCGCCGACCGCCTCCACGCGCGGGGCCGTGCGGAGGAGAGGGACCCGCGGCTCGCGGACCTCACGCCGCGCGAGACCGAGGTCCTCCGGCTCGTTGCCGCCGGGATGACCAACGGCGAGATCGCCGCCGAGCTCCACCTCTCCACGACGACCGTCAAGACCCACGTGGGCAACCTGCTCGCCAAGCTCGGAATGCGCGACCGGGTCCAGCTCGTCATCCTCGCTTACGAGAGCGGGCTCGTCCCGCGGCGGTGAGCGGTCAGGCGTCCACCGCCCGCAACCGGAACGGCCGAGGGCGTGGGGTCGACCGGTGCATTTCACGGATTACCACACCCGCCTCGCGGCCTACGCGGCGCTCGGCAACACGCCGAGGAGATCGTCCTGACCTGGTTCAACGGCGGTTCCGACCCGGCCAACGCCGGCTGGTCCCTCCCCGGGGCGGGGTGGAGTACGACAAGGGCGTCGACGACGCCGTCGTGCGCGAGGTCCACGAGGACACGTGGTACTCGGTGCGGGTCCGCTCGTTCCTCCTGCTCCACCACTTCGTGGGGCCGACGAGCTGGCGCGGCTCGCTGCCGTACCGCTCCCAGCGGTTAGTCTTCCGCGCGGAGATCCTCGGCGGGCAGGTTGGGACCGTCGAGGTCGGCGGGACCACGGACTTCGCCCGCTGGGTCCCGCGGGCCGACTTCCCCTGCCCGAGCCCACGGCCGACATCGCCACTGCCGCAGTCCGGCACCTGCGGAGGGACGAGGGCGCGCTGCGAACGCGTACCGCCCCTGGTGACGTGCGGGCGGATCGACCGGCATTTCAGGCTCGCCGTGCCCGGGGGCACGGCCCACTTGTAGCTGCAGTTCTCCGCCCTGCGTCGTGGGAGATGCCGTGCCTGAGTTCACCCGCGGAGCGCTCTTCCGGCTACGTCCGACCTGGGCGGGTGGCGCCGTCCTGGGTGCTGCCTCGGCTGCGTCCTGTCCTGGGGTGGATGGCCCGGCTGACGACCGCCTCGGTGCTGACGTACCTGCTCACGGTGTGGCTGGTCGACGGGCCCATCGACCTCACCGGTGCGCTCACCGCGTTGCTCGTGGACCAGGCCTCGGCGTCGACGAGCCCGCGCATGGGCATCGTCCGGGTGGGCGCGGTGCTCACCGGTGTGCTGGTCGCGGTCGTGCTCTCCTCGTGGGTGGGGCTGTGATCTGGTGGTCGCTGGGCTCCGCGATCGCACTGGCTCTGCTGCTCGCCGCGCTCCTGCGGCTGGAGGACCAGCGGGTGGAAACCGCGATCAGCGCCATGCTCATCCTCGGGACCGCCGCCCAGGGGGTCGACGGCCGAGATTCACGGCCGCGGAGGTTCCGACCGGCGCAACCGCGTCATGTCTCGTTGATACATCCCCTGCATTTCGCGAACCAATGGGTGTCCGCGCGGAAAGCGAAGCAGCGCGAGGGGCAACGACCAGCAGAACTGGTGCGAGTGGATGTGTCTCGTGGCACCACCCGAAGGTGCGGTACACGAGGGAACTCCGCGCCGCGCCACCTCGACGGCTGTGGAACACGCGGCTCGGCGAGTTGGCGTTCGAGAGGGTGCTCGACCTCAACGAGTACTAGGCAGCTACTCAGGCTCCGCGAATCTCGGAGCCATCGACTCCATCTGCTCGATGACGAGCTTGATCGCCTCCGGCTGCCTGTCGGGCGGGTACCCGTGCTTGGTCAGCAGCCGCTTGATCGAGGCCCGCAGCTTGGCCCGCACGTCGTCGCGCACGGTCCAGTCGGTGCGGACATCGCGCCGCATCACCGCGACCAGGTCCCGGGCGATCACCGCCAGGATGTCGTCGCCGAGCTCGGTCACGGCGGACTCGTTCTGCGCGACGGCGTCGTAGAACGCCAGCTCGTCGTGCGAGAGCTCCGGATCGAACCGGCTGCCTCGCCCGGCCTCGGAGGCCACCTCCTTGGCCAGCGCGATCAGCTCGGCGATCACCTCGGCCGAGGTGAGCTGGGAGTTCGTGTACTTGCGCATCAGCTCAGCGATCCGCTCCGAGAATGCGCGCGCACGGATCGTGTTGCCCGAGGTCGCCCGACGCGCCTCCTCCACGAGCACCGCGCGCAACGCCTCGATCGCCAGGTGCGGGTTCGGCGACTCGGTCGCCCGTTTCGCCAGTTCCGGTCCGAGGTCGGTGAGGCTGGGCCTCTCGAGCCCGGCGGCGGCGTAGATGTCGACCACCTCACCGCTGGCGGTGCTGGTCGCGATCAGCGACCTCAGCAGTCGCTGCACCTCCTCCGGGATCGGACGCCCGCTGCTGCGGGCGTCCTCGGCGTCGAACTTCGCCATCCACACCCGCACCTCCTCATAGAACTGGGCGGGAAGCTTGAGGTGGGTGAGGTTGTCGCCGCCGGCGCACAGCGCCCAGGCACGCGCGAGTTGGTTCGCGAGCTTGCGGAACCGCACCCTCGGTCGGTCGTGCGGGTCCTCGGCGTCGTTACCGGGCGTCTGCGGGCTGCGCAGGTGGTTGGTGAGCCCGACGGCGGCCCGCACCCAGTCCTTCGGCCCGCCCGTGAGCTTGGTTCGCCAGGGGTAACCGGCAGTCAGCGCATCCAGCTGGGCGATCAGTCCCTCGGCGAGCTCGACCGACTCCGCGATGTCACGGCCGATCGGCCTGGTGGACTGGTCGGCCGCGGTGTACTCCGCGAGCGCCTTGTCCAGATTCTCGGCCAGTGGTGCGTAGGCGACGAGCAGCCCGTCCTGCTTCCCCCGGAATGTCCGGTTCACCCGGGCGAGGGTCTGCATGAGCAGTGCGCCCTTGAGCGGACGGTCCAGGTACAGCGTGTGCAGCGGCGGGGCGTCGAAGCCGGTCAGCAGCATGTCCTTGACGATGACGATCTCGAGCTCGTCGTCGGGATCGCGCAACCGCTGCTTGACCGCCTTCTCCTGGCTCGGGCGCCGGACGTGCCGGCGGATCGGCTCCGGGTCCGACGGCGTGCCAGAGTAGACGACCTTGATCCGTCCCTCGGCGTCGTTGTCGGAGTGCCAGTCGGGCCGCAGGGCCACGATGGCGTCGTACAGATGGGCACAGATCTCCCGGGTGCCGCCGACGACCAGTGCCTTGCCGGGCACCCCGATGAAGGGGCTCATGGCGTCGCGGCGCTTCTCCCAGTGCTCCACGAGGTCCGCGGCGAGGGTCTCGATCCGCGCCGGGGCGCCGTAGATCGCGTTGACGATGGCGACCGACGCCTCGATACGCTCGCGAGCGACGTCGTCGAGCCCGAGCGTGGCCTCGTCGGCGGAGGCGTCGATCTCCTCCTCGGTGACGTCCTCGGCCCGCTCGACCGTGATCAGCCGCGGCTCGAAGACGACCGGCACGGTGGCGCCGTCGGTAACCGCGCGGGTGAGGTCGTAGATGTCGATGTAGTCGCCGAACACCTCGCGGGTGTTGCGGTCGACGAACGAGATCGGGGTGCCGGTGAACGCGATGAGGGTCGCGTGGGGGAGCGCGTCCTTGAGGTGGCGGGCGTAGCCGTCCAGGTCGTCGTAGTGGGAGCGGTGGGCCTCGTCGACGACGACGATCACGTTGCGGCGGTCGGTCAGCTCCGGGTGCTCGAGCCCGCCCTCCCGTTCGGCCTCCGTGCGGCCGAACTTCTGCAGGGTGGTGAAGTAGATGCCGCCTGTCCTGCGCGTCGTAAGCGCCGACCGGAGCTCGGCGCGGTTGAGGAACTGCACCGGCCGCTCGGGCAGCAGCAGCGAGCGACTGAAGGTGTCGAAGAGCTGGCCGTCGAGCTCGGTGCGGTCGGTGATGACCACGATGGTCGGGTTGAGCAGCTCGGGGCGGGTGTGCACGAGGTGGGCGTAGAGCTCCATCTCCATCGACTTGCCCGAGCCTTGGGTGTGCCAGACCACGCCTGCCTTGCCGTTGGTCCGAGTCGCTTCGACAGTGCTCGCGACCGCCTTGGTGACGGCGAAGTACTGGTGCGGCTTCGCTATCCGTTTGCCGAGGCCGTGCTCGCCGGAGTCGAAGGCGATGAAGTTGCGGACGAGCTGGCTGAACCGCTCCTGGTTGTAGACACCGGCGATGAGCAGGTCGAGCGCGGTCTCGTGCTCCGGGTTGGCTCCCTCGTCTGCGAGGTCGATCGGCTGGCCGTCGTCGTCGACCGTCCACGGCGAGAAGTGCTCCAGCGGCGTGAACGGGGTCCCGTAGCGGGCGAAGATGCCGTCGCTGGCGACCGTGAATGCCGCGAACCGGAACGCCATCGGCAGCTCGTGCAGATAGGTGGCGAGCTGGGCGTGAGCGCTCGCGACATCGGCCGACGCCGAGCCGGCCTGCTTGAGCTCGATGATCGACATCGGCATGCCGTTGACGTAGAGCACGACGTCGAAGCGTCGCTCGTGTTCACCGCTGACCACCCGGACCTGGTTGACGGCGAGCCACTCGTTCTCGCTGGGCTCTTCCGAGAGGAGCCGGATCGTCGGGTTCTTCTCGGTACCGTCCGGGTCGATCCACGAGACGCCGCGGTACCCCTTGGTGAGGAACTCGTGGAGGCGGTGGTTCTCGGTGATCGCGTCCGCGGACGACGGCGTGAGGATCTCCGCGAGCGCCTGCGCCAGATAGGTGGCCGGCACCAGCGGGTTGAGCCGCCGCAGCGCCGCGAGCATCCGCGAGGGAATGTGCAGGTCCGCCCACGACTCCCGCTCTCCGGTGCCCGGCGCGATGTCCGCGCCAGGGACCGGTTGCCAGCCGTACTCGGCCAGCCCGTCGAGCGCGATGTGCTCCCAGTCCGCTTCGCTGAGTGCCACTCAGACCACCTCCGAGACCGTGTTCTCTGCGTCCTTCACCGACAGGCGGCCGGACATGAGGGCGGGAAGGAGCGTGTCGCGAAGTGCCGACAAAGACCTTGACTCTTGCTCCTTCGCATCCCGCAGCGTGAACGCTGCGAGGACGCGCTCTTCGAACTCCTCACGGGCTCCGAACTCCGCTATCGGCACGGGAACTCGGTAGGCGGCGTCGCGGTTGAGGCCGGGAACCGCGCTGTCGGAGTTGCTTTCGTCCAGTCCCGTAGAACGGAGCGCGAAGTACAGGTACGGCAGCCCAGGGCCACCAGGCACTGGCGACACGAAGTATGTGGTGTCAATGGCGAAGTAGTCGCGCTGAGACCAGTAGACGGAGCCCACGGTTCCCTTGCGCCCAACGACAACTCCGGGGCCAGGGCGCAGTGGTTCGTCGTGGTACCCGCCGATTCCGCCCGAACCATACACAGGCACCGCGCCCTTCCTCCTTCGAGTCGCAGGGAGCGACTTGCCGTACTCCAACTTCGCCACATCACCGAGTGGAACTCTGTCAGATGCGGTCAGTGTCAGAGTGGCGAACTCGGCTGACATGAGTTCATGTAGCGAGCCGCATACACGGTCGTTCGCGGCGATCTTCTCGTCGAGCGACCCCAGCACCTCCGCGATCGCACTCCGCACTGGCTCAGGCGGCAGTGGTATGCGCAACTCCCTGAGGTCAGCGAGATTCAGCGTGGCCTGAACGGTCGTGTTTAGCAGAGTGCCGATCTGTTGTCTTGTCGTTGGCGACTGAAGACAGAGTTGTAGCCATCGTGGCGACACCCCGGCCGGCCGAAGCACGGCGATCGCGCGAGCGACATTCCAGCCTTCGAGCTCTGGCGGTACAAGAGCGGTCTCGCCGATACTGCCGACTATTGACAATAGCACCTCGCCCCCTTCAAGCCGGGTGCGGCCGTGGCGAGACGCCACTTCGGGTGACACCCGAAGCGGTGCCGACATGTCGATACGCCCGCCCGAAAGATCCTTTACTCGAACGATCGGTACACCGCCCGGGGCTTCGCTGCCAGGTTGGACGACTCCATACGAGACGACGCCATCAACAAGCAGATTATGGAGCCGAACCTCCTCCCAAGTCCTCACCGCACTCGCCCTAACTGCTCCCGCACAGTCTGTTCGAGGCGAGCAGACTGATCGAACTGGGCGATCAGTTCCTTGGTCAGCCGGTCGATCTTCTCCTCCAGCGGCTCGCCGTCGTCCTCGACCTCTGGGCTCCCGACGTACCGGCCCGGTGTGAGCGCGTAGTCGGCCTCCTTGATCTCGGCCAGCGACACCGACCGGCAGAAGCCGGGGACGTCCTCGTACTCGCCCGTCGCGGACTCGGTCCCCCGCCAGGCGCGGTATGTCCCGGCGATCGTCTGGATGTCCTCATCGCTCAGCGACCGCTCAGCCCGGTCGACCATGTACCCCATGTCCCGGGCGTCGATGAACAGCACCTCGCCGCGCCGGTCCACGCTCCCCTGCGCGCCAGCCGACTTGTCCTTCGCGAAGAACCACACGCACACCGGGATCCCCGTGGAGCGGAACAGCTGCGTCGGCAGCGCGAGCATGCAGGTCACCAGGTCCGCCTCGACGAGCTGTGCGCGGATCTGCCCTTCACCGCCGGAGTTGCTCGACATCGACCCGTTGGCCAGCACCACACCGGCTCGGCCGTCGTCGGTGAGCTTGCTCAGCACGAGCTGCAGCCACGCGTAGTTCGCGTTCCCGGCGGGTGGCACCCCGTAGCGCCAGCGCGGGTCGTCCTCGTTGCGTGCCCAGGCCTTGACGTTGAACGGCGGGTTGCTCAGCACGTAGTCCATCTGGACGCCGTCGTGCAGGTCGCGGGCGAACGAGTCCTGCCACCGGGACCCGAGGTTCCCGTTGAGCCCGTGCACCGCGAGGTTCATCCGGGCCAGCCGCCAGGTCCGCTCGTTCAGCTCCTGCCCGTAGATGGACAGCGCGGTCCGGTCGCGGTCGTGCGCCTCGAGGAACTTCTCGGCCTGGACGAACATGCCGCCCGACCCGCAGGCGGGGTCGTAGATCCGCCCCGACGTCGGCTCGAGGATCTCCACCAGGGTGCGCACGACCACGGGGGGCGTGAAGAACTCCCCGCCCCGCTTTCCCTCGGCAGCCGCGAACTTGCCGAGGAAGTACTCGTAGACCTCGCCGAGCAGGTCCCGGGCCCGCGTTGACCCGTTGCCCACGAACTTGAGGGCGTTGAACAGGTCGACCACCTCGCCGAGACGGCGCTGGTCCACGTTGTCGCGGTTGTACAGCCGCTGCATAGTGCCCTTGAGTTGCGGGTTCGACCCGATCAACAGGTCGATCGCGTCGTCGACGAGCTCACCGATCGTCTTCGCCGGCTGCCCGTCCATCGCCGGCTTGCCCTTGGCGTACTGAGCCAGGTAGGACCAGCGCGCGTGCTCGGGCACCCAGAAGACTCCGTGCCCGGTGTACTCGTCGATGTCGCGGGTCTGCTGCGCGATCGCGGCGTCCGACCAGCCGTCCTCACGCAGTTCGGTCTCGATCTGCGCGCGGCGCTCGTCGAACGCGTCCGACGTGTAGCGCAGGAAGACCAGCCCCAGCACCACGTCCTTGTACTGGGAGGCGTCCATCGACCCCCGGAGCCGGTCGGCCGCCTTCCACAGCGTGTCCTTGAGCTCCTTCATCGTCGACGGCGCACCATGCGTCGTCGTTCTCGCGGCACGTGCCACCGGTTACTCCTCTTCCTCAGTGGGTGAGACGACGAGCGCACCCGAAATGACGCCGTCGACCAGGTCTGCTTCCAGGTCCTTCAGTTCGGCAAGGTCACGGTGGAGCGCCCGCCGCCGGTCGCCCATCCTCCGCAGCGCGGCCTCCAGCCCGGCCGCTCCCACCTCGTCGGGAATCGGCACGGGCCATGACTCGAGGGTCGTAGCGCCGTTCGGTAGTGCGTTGACGGTCGCGGCGACGGCGTGCGGTGAGCCCGTGCTCAGTCGCACGATCCGGGCCGGGTAGGCGACCAGGTTGCCGCCGTCGAGATCCACCAGAGCCTGTGGCCGCGGGCGGGTGACGACGACGACGTCGCCCGGCTCGGTGAGACCGCTCGCGTACCTGCCGTGCGCCACGAGAGCATCGACCGTGCGGGGTACTCCCCTGTCACCGCGCACCTCGGACGTGCCGATGACGCGCACCGGTCCGTCGCCGAGGTCCGTCGGTGCCACGCGCTTACCCCTGATCACGCGGGCCTCGCCGGCGGTGACGAGTTCGCCGATGGTGCCGGTCCGGCCGCGGACCGGCACCGATGCGGTGCGCAGACCGAGGCCGAGGTCGATGCCCCGCGTGCGCAGTCGTGCTGCCCTGGTCAGGGCCGTGGCGGCAGCCTCGGACACCGGTCCGGCACGTTGCCCTGTCAGCGTGCGTGCGACGAGTGCCCCATCGGCGGCCAGCAGCCGCGCGGTAGGCACTGGGCGGCAGTGAGCGAAGGCTCGAGCCCGTATCTGCGTGAGGCCCGCGAGCGCCGCCACGAGGTCGGTGACGAGGCCGTCGACAACCTCCGCGCCGAGCACGTGGGAGGTGAGATCGCCGACGACGACCAGGCGGTCGGCCAGCGCAGCGGTCGGGTCCGCATCGCCCACGATCCAGATTCCGAGCTCGGAGCGGGGCTTGTCCACAACGAGTCCGCGGGGAAGTCGCACCACGGCGCGCACGCGGCCCGTTCGGAGCGCGTCCGCGCGGGTGAGGAGCGACTCGCGGTCGGGGAGGGCATCGCACAAGGCGGACGCGGGCCCGAGCACGATGGCGACACCGCCGTCGGGCAGCTCGAGGGTGAGATCATCGACGTGGCGCAGCATGTCTGCGATGCTCGCGCGCCTCTCCGATCTCGGCGGCACCTGCAGCACCACCACCGCCGGGGAGGAGGTGCCGGAGGTGACGCCGGCGATGAGCGCACGCCGCCGGGAGCGCCGAAGTGCGGCGGTCCCGGACGCGTCCGGCACATCAGCGGGAACGCTCCAGTCGATGGAGCGTTCGGCGTCAGCCAACGCGATCCGCAACGCGAGGTCGCTCGGCTGGGCGCTGCCGTCGGCCACGGTCAAACCCGCCGGCCGCAGACTCCGGCACAGGTCACGCAACAGCGCGATCACGCCGTCCGTGACCGTCCACGAGCGATCTGCTCCGACGCGAGTGCGCGCCGCCGCGATGGCCTCGAGCGCCGGCTCGTGGCCGAAGGCGGCCTCGATGCGGCGAGCGGCGAGTTCCCGGAGGCTGGGCCTGGTGGCGGCTTCGCGGACCTCGCCCAGCAGCGTCTCATCGTGGGGGTCGACTTCGGCCGCGGCCTCGATGAGGTCGGCGGGGGCCCCGACGACCAGGTCCACGTCGCTGAGAGCAGCCAGCGCGATGAGTGCCGCCACATGGTCGTCGTGATCGCCAGCGTCGCCGGTGACGGCGTACAGAGGTGCATCGACGGCGAACGAAGGATTGTTGCCCCGACCCGAGCGGGCTTGCCAGTCGATGACCTCGTCGAGGTCGAAGAGGTCGCCGTGGGCATCTCGCGGCGTCGGGAACGGCACGCGCACGCCATGTGACACCGGTCGCTGCTGCCACATGGACACAACCGGGCGCCGGACGTCTGCCGCAGCAGCGATGCCGGAGCGGCTGATGAGCAAGGTCATATGCGCTCCTCTCGACTGATGCGGTCGGCCGGTTCTGGCCAACGGCGTCATCGTATGGCTCTGACGGTTCGGGTAGGGGTGCGGACTGATAACAGGGATTATCAGCAATCACCTCGACGCACCAAGCGTGGATCTCGATGCTCGGCATAAACCACCCGACCGAGAGGAGAACAGCGATGCGAACGGCACGCTGGACGGCTGCAGCAGCCGCGATCATGATCGGTGCCCTCGCTGGCTGCGCGGGCGTCGACACCAGCACGAGTCCTGTCGACAGCGGCGACGACATCAAGACCGCCGAGACCACCGAACCCAGCGAGCCGGCCGACGCGGGTTCGTCATCGACGGCGCCGACCAAGCCTCCAGCTACGGCGCCGGAGCCGCCCGCGCCGGCAGCCGAGCCGGGCAGCCGCGAGAACCCGGCTGCCGTGGGCAGCGACGTGGGCACGTTCACCTCCGGCTCGGAGTCCGTCGAGGTCGTCGTTCAGGCAGCGACGTGGGACGCGAACGCGATCGTCGCCGCTGAGAACCAGTTCAACGACCCGCCCGCTGACGGCATGGTCTACGTGATCGTCCCGATCACCGTGACCTACTCCGGCCCGGAGTCGATGGTGCCGTGGCTCGACGTGGACGTGACCTACCTAGCCGAGAACGGCCGCTCCTACGAGCAGGCCCACGCCGTGATCCCGGACGACCTGTCGGACGTCGCCGACCTCTACGACGGTGGCAGCGCCACCGGCAACCTCCTCTTCGAGCTGCCGGCCGATCAGATCCCGGGGGGCTTCTGGGGCGTGTCGTACAACTGGAGCGACCCGCTGTGGTGGGCGGCTTCATGAGCTCGAGCTCGGCCGATCAGGACCAGTCGCTGGCGACGCCCGCAACCGCCGATGACGCTCCCGCCGCGGCGCTGCGGGATCAGCGTGAGACGCGCAAGGCTCGTGTCCGGTTTACCGGTTGTGCCGCCATCGCGGTTCTGGCGGTTCTGACACTCGCGCTCCTCGGGCCGTCGGGCGGCTCCGACGACGTCGCTTCCGAACGGATGGGCATCTGGCTCGAGGATGTCACGAACCAAGAGCGCACCCAGGGCGCACCACAGCAGACCGTCGTCAATGGCTGGACCGCGAACCAGCTGCTCGATCTCATATCGCAGCAGCTCGAGAGCGGCGCCGTGACCGACAACAGGCCGGCCGTGCTGCTCACACTCGGTGTCCTCCTGCTCGCGCTGTCCATGGCAACCACGCCACGGGCCGGCCGGTTCATGGAGGCGCCCGGGCTGCACGCGCCCCGAACGCTGAAGGGAGGGACGCCACCATGGCTTCGATCGCAGGAATCACGTGCCCGTACTGCCACGCCCGATTCGTCGGAAGAGTCGTCAGGCACGGCCTGATCAAGTGCGGCAAGTGCGGCAGGACGATGCGGATCTAGTCCGCACACGGTGGTGCCGGGACCTGCGGGTTTCGGCACCACCGGCGTGTGTGGCGTCACCCCCGGGAGCCTGCTGTGGCGAGTGCGAGGTGCCTCAGGCTGAGGTGCGCGACATTGACCGGGCCTCGTAGGGAATGAAACCCGAGCCGTCCGGGTTGAGCCTCATAGACTCAACTTCAGCCCGTTCGATTTGGACAACTCGCCGAGCGGGCGCAGACTTGAGTGAGGACGACTCAAGGGCGGGAGAGACCCCCGCCCACGGACTGGAGGAGTAACCCACATGGCACGAGCGGTCGGAATCGACCTGGGCACCACGAACTCGGTGGTCGCCGTTCTCGAGGGTGGCGAGCCCACCGTCATCGCGAACGCCGAGGGAGCGCGCACGACGCCCTCGGTGGTCGCCTTCAGCAAGTCCGGCGAGGTTCTCGTCGGCGAGGTCGCCAAGCGGCAGGCCGTGACCAACGTCGACCGGACCATCACGTCGGTCAAGCGTCACATGGGCACGGACTGGTCCCAGCAGATCGACGACAAGAGCTACACCGCGCAGGAGATCTCCGCGCGCGTGCTCGGCAAGCTCAAGCGTGACGCCGAGGAGTACCTCGGTGAGCAGGTCACCGACGCCGTCATCACGGTGCCGGCGTACTTCAACGACGCCGAGCGCCAGGCCACCAAGGACGCCGGCCAGATCGCCGGCCTCAACGTCCTGCGCATCGTCAACGAGCCCACCGCCGCAGCCCTCGCCTACGGCCTGGAGCGCGGCAAGGAGGACGAGCTCATCCTCGTCTTCGACCTCGGTGGCGGCACGTTCGACGTCTCCCTGCTGGAGATCGGCAAGGACGAGGACGACTTCTCCACCATCCAGGTGCGCGCCACCAACGGCGACAACCGCCTCGGCGGCGACGACTGGGACCAGCGGATCGTGGACTGGCTCGTCACCCAGGTGAAGAACAAGGACGGCGTCGACCTGTCCAAGGACAAGATCGCCCTTCAGCGTCTGCGTGAGGCCGCCGAGCAGGCCAAGAAGGAGCTGTCCTCGGCGCTCAACACCAACATCTCGCTGCAGTACCTCTCGATGAGCGAGAACGGCCCCATCCACCTCGACGAGAAGCTCTCCCGGGCGCAGTTCGAGGAGATGACCAAGGACCTCCTCGACCGGACCAAGGCGCCGTTCCAGGCCGTCATCAGCGACGCCGGGATCAAGGTCTCCGACATCGACCACGTCGTGCTCGTCGGTGGCTCCACCCGCATGCCCGCCGTCACCGAGCTGGTCAAGCAGCTCACCGGCGGCAAGGAGCCCAACAAGGGCGTCAACCCGGACGAGGTCGTCGCCGTCGGCGCCGCTCTCCAGGCCGGCGTCATCCAGGGTGACCGCAAGGACGTCCTGCTCATCGACGTCACGCCCCTGTCCCTCGGCATCGAGACCAAGGGTGGCGTCATGACCAAGCTCATCGAGCGCAACACGGCCATCCCGACCAAGCGCTCGGAGGTGTTCTCCACCGCCGAGGACAACCAGCCGAGCGTGCTCATCCAGGTGTTCCAGGGTGAGCGCGAGTTCGCCCGCGACAACAAGCCGCTGGGCACCTTCGAGCTCACCGGCATCGCGCCGGCGCCCCGCGGCATGCCGCAGATCGAGGTCACCTTCGACATCGACGCCAACGGCATCGTCCACGTCTCCGCCAAGGACCGGGGCACGGGCAAGGAGCAGTCGATGACCATCACCGGTGGCTCGGCCCTGCCGAAGGACGAGATCGACCGCATGGTCAAGGAGGCCGAGGCGCACGCCGAGGAGGACCGCAAGCGTCGCGAGGAGGCCGAGACCCGCAACACCGCCGAGCAGCTCGTCTACTCCACGGAGAAGCTGCTCACGGACAACGCGGACAAGCTCCCCGAGGACGTCTCCAGCGAGGTCCGCACCGCCGTCGACGACCTGAAGAAGGCGCTCGAGGGCGAGGACATCGCCGAGGTCAGCGCCAAGCAGCAGGCCCTCACCACCGCGGCGCAGAAGATCGGTGAGGCGCTGTACGCCAACCAGGAGCAGAGCGCGCCCCAGGGCACGCCCGGCACCGAGCAGTCGGCCGGTGGCGCCGACGACGACGTCGTCGACGCCGAGATCGTGGACGAGGACGAGAACAGGTGACGGCCGAGAACCCCGCCGGCGCCGAAGGCGCCTACGAGAAGCCCGTCGTCCGTGACCGGCGCCGCATCGACCCGGAGACCGGCAAGGTGCGCGAGGTGACCCCCGAGGAGGAGGCCGCCGAGACCGCCGCGGAGGCGGCGCCCGATGAGGGCGCCGCGCCCGTGGCCGACGGCGCCCTCGCCGCCGCGAAGGCCGAGGCCGCCGATCTCAGCGACCAGCTCGCCCGGCGCAACGCCGACCTGTACAACCTCCAGCAGGAGTACAACGGGTACGTGCGCCGCTCGAAGGCCGCGGCCGGCGAGCAGCGGACCGGTGGTCAGGTGGAGGTCGTCGAGTCGCTGCTCGGCGTGCTCGACGAGATCGACCTCGCCCGCCAGCACGGTGACCTCACCGGGCCGGTCGGCGCGATCGCCGAGAAGCTCGAGGACACGCTGACCCAGCGGTTCGCGCTCGCGCGGTTCGGTGCGCCGGGGGAGGAGTTCGACCCCGAGCTCCACGACGCCCTCATGGCCACGACCGACCCGGAGGCGACGTCGACGACGATCGCCCAGGTCATGCAGCCCGGCTACCGCATGGGCGAGAAGGTGCTGCGGGCGGCCCGCGTCGCGGTGACCAGCCCTGAGTGACGGCAGCAGGCCGGCCGCGCCCCACCGGGCGCGGTCGGCCTCCGCCGCGAGAGACGACAGGACGGAGGTGAGACGTCAGTGACCGGTCAGGACTGGCTCGAGAAGGACTTCTACAAGACCCTCGGCGTCCCGAAGGACGCCGACGACACGGCGATCAAGAAGGCGTACCGCAAGCTCGCGCGCGACCTCCACCCGGACCGCAACCCCGGCGACGACGCCGCGGAGAGCCGGTTCAAGGACGTCGGCGAGGCGTACTCCGTGCTCTCGGACCCCGAGCAGCGCAAGCAGTACGACGCGCTGCGCGCCATGGCCGGCGGCGGTGCCCGCTTCTCGGCCGGCAGCGGTGGTCCCGCCGGCGGCACGGCCGGCTTCGAGGACCTCTTCAACGGGATGTTCTCCGGCGGCGGAGGCCGCACCCGCTTCTCGACCGGGGGTGCCGGTGGGGCGGGCGGCTTCGAGGACATCCTCCAGGACATGTTCGGCGGCGCCGCCGGTGGCGGCTTCGGTTCCCGCCGTGGCACCCAGCGTGGCGGGGACATCGCCACGAGCGCCTCGCTGCCCTTCCGGAGCGCCGTCGAGGGTGCGAAGGTCCAGCTGACGACCAACGGCCGCTCGATGACCGTGCGGATCCCCCCGGGCGTCAAGGACGGGCAGAAGATCCGGCTGCGCGGCAAGGGGCAGCCCGGCCGCGGCGGTGGCGAGCCCGGCGACATGGTCGTCACCGTCCACGTCGAGCCCCACCCGGTCTTCGCCATGGACGGGCACAACCTGCGCATCACCGTGCCGGTGACGTTCGCCGAGGCCGCGCTCGGTGCGACGATCGAGGTACCGACCGTGTCCGGTGAGACCGTCAAGGTCAAGGTCCCGGCGGGGACGCCGTCGGGGCGTACGCTGCGCGTCAAGGGCCGCGGTGTGCACACCCCCAAGGACACCGGCGACCTCCTCGTCACCATCCAGGTCGCCGTCCCCAGCCACCTGCCCGCGGACGCGCGGAAGGCCGTCGAGGCCTTCGCCGCCGCGACCGAGGGCGAGGACCCGCGCGCCGACCTCAGGGCACGCGCGGCACGCTGACCGACGAGAGGAGATGAGATGCCCACCGACGACGAGCCCCTCTACGTCATCTCGGTGGCCGCCGAGCTCTCCGGCATGCACCCCCAGACCCTGCGCCAGTACGACCGCCTGGGGATCGTCACCCCGCAGCGCGCCCGCGGGCGGGGACGGCGCTACTCCCACCGCGACATCGAGGCGCTGCGCCAGGTCCAGCAGCTCTCCCAGGACGAGGGCATCAACCTCGCCGGGATCCGGCGGATCATCGAGCTCGAGCGCGAGCTCACCCGGGCCCGCGCCGAGCTGCAGCGGCTCCGCAACGTCGCCCGCGCGCGCGTCTTCGCCGCGGACGCCTCGGGGCAGGTGAGCGAGATCGCTCCCGGCCGCCGTCCCCGCCGGACCGGGGGCGCCCTGGTCCTCTGGCGCCCCGAGCACCTCAACTGACCCACTGGCATGCTGGTGGCGTGCGCCACCGCGCACCCTGCGAGGAGGAGCCGACATGAGCACGAGCGACGGTGGGGCCGAGGAGCCCCGTTACGGACGCCGACGTCCGGAGGGTGAGAACCCGGGGGAGGGCACACCGCCGGTGTACGGGCAGCCCGGCGGCTGGGAGCAGCAGGGTGGGACCGGGCAGCCCGGTCCCTACGGCCAGCCCGGCTCGTACAACCAGCCCGGTTCCTACGGCCAGCACTCCGGGGGCTACGGGCAGCAGCCCGGCGGGCCCGGTGACTACGGCCGACCGGGCGCTGCGGCGCCCTACGGCGCGCCCGCACCCTACGGCGCTCCCGGCGGCTACGGCCCGACGGGTCAGCGCCCCAGGCGCACCGGGCCGATCCTCATGATCGTCATCGCCGCCCTCGTCATGATCGCCGCGCCGATCGTCGGCTTCGTGGCAGCCCTCGGGTCCGCCGGCGACGCCATCGGCGGTCTGGACAACGCGGCGGCGATCACGAACGGCGGGTCCGCCCAGCTCCCCGCCGGCACCGAGCGCGTCGTCTACTTCCAGGACTCCGACATCGACGGCGCCGACGTCACCTGCGTGGTCACCGACCCGGGCGGCCAGGAGGTCGCGACCAGCCCGTTCACCTTCGGGGTCGAGGGCGCCGACACCGGCGGCGTCAGCTTCACCACCGGGGACGGCGGCGCCTACACGGTGGAGTGCGAGCTGCCCGCAGGCGCGGGGAACCAGCTCCTCGTCGCCCCGCCGCTGGACGTCTCCACGCTCGCGGCAGCCGGCGTCGCCTTCCTCGTCGGGCTCGCCGTCTCCTTCGTCGCGTTCGTCCTGCTCATCATCGGCATCGTGTGGCTCGTGCGGGTGAACCGGCGCGCACGCACCGGTCCCTACCCGTACTGAGCCTCAGTCCCCGAGGCGCTGCCAGAGGAACTCGTAGGCGAGCGCGCTCATGAAGGCCGCCTGCGCGTTCGTCGCCGCGCCGCCGTGCCCGCCCTCGATGTTCTCGTAGTACGTCACGTCCTTCCCGGCCCCGGCCATGAGCGCCATCATCTTGCGCGCGTGGCCGGGGTGGACGCGGTCGTCACGGGTCGAGGTCGTGAAGAGCACCGGCGGGTGCTCGTCGGCCGGGTCGAAGCGGTGGTAGGCCGAGAACGTGCGGATGAACTCCCACTGCTCGGGGTCGTCCGGGTCCCCGTACTCCGCCATCCACGACGCGCCCGCGAGCAGGTGGCTGTAGCGCTTCATGTCGAGCAGCGGCACCTGGCAGACGATCGCCCCGAACAGCTCGGGGTAGCCGGTGATCATGTTGCCCATGAGCAGGCCGCCGTTGGAGCCGCCCTGCGCACCGAGGTGCGCGACGTCGGTGACCCCACGCGCGAACAGGTCGCGCGCCACTGCCGCGAAGTCCTCGTAGGCGCGGTGGCGCTTCTCCTTGAGGGCCGCCTGGTGCCAGCGCGGCCCGTACTCCCCGCCGCCGCGGATGTTGGCGACGACGTACGCCCCGCCCCGGGCGAGCCACGCCCGGCCGATCGCCCCCGAGTAGGCGGGCAGGCGCGGGATCTCGAACCCGCCGTACCCGGACAGCAGCGTGGGCAGCGGCCGGACGTCCTCGTTGTCCGCGGCAGGCACGGGGGAGACCTGGAAGTACGGGACCCGGGTGCCGTCGTCGGACGTCGCGAAGTGCTGCTCGACGTGCAGGCCCTCGGTGTCGAAGAAGGCGGGCAGCGCCTTGAGCGGCTCGAGGCCGACGACGGCGCCGGACTCGTCGAGGTCGAGGCGCGCGAGCGTCGTCGGGGTGAGGAAGCCGCTCACCGTGAGCCACAGCGCGTCCGACTCGTCCGGGTCGATCGCGCCGGCGGAGACGGTCGCCAGCCGCGGGGCGTGCCAGCCGGTGGCCGACGTCGCGAGGTCGAGCGGGCGGCGCTCCCACGGCCCGTCGCCCGCCGGCGGGGTGAGGACCTCGAGCCGGTTCGTCACGTCGTCCAGGACGTTGAGCACGAGGTGGTGGCGCGTCCAGGTCCCGCCGATCAGCGCCGTCGTCGGCGTGGGGGCGTGGAGGACCTCGAAGTCCCGGCTGCCGGCGCGGAAGTCCGCGAGCCGGATCGCCACGAGACCGCCGCCCGGGAGGGTGCGTCCGCCGACCTCCCAGTCCTCCCGCAGCTCGACGGTGAGCCACTCCCGGTGGATCGCCGGCTCCGCGGAGCGCGGGACGTCGACCCGGGTGAGCTCGCCGTCCTCCAGGAGGTAGAGGTCGGAGTCGTAGAAGGCGCGGGCGCGCCACACGAAGTCGCGCTCGAAGCCCGGGGTGAAGTCGTGCGCGGCGCCGATCGACATGTCGGTGTGCTCGCCCGCGAAGACCTCGGGCGCCTCGGCGAGGGCGGTGCCGCGCACCCAGCGGCGCACCGTGCGGGGGTAGCCCGAGGACGTCATCGACCCCTCGCCGACGTCGGTGTAGGCGTAGACGACGTCGCCGGAGCTGTCGGCCCACTGGAGGGCGCCCTTGGACTCCTCGCGGGTGAAGCCGTCCTCGACGAACGTCTTCGTCACGAGGTCGAACTCGCGGGTGACGTCGGCGTCCGCGCCACCCCGGGACAGCGCGACGAGCGCCCGGTCCAGGGACGGGCGCAGGACGTGCGCCCCGTGCCACACCCAGCCCACGCCCTCCTCACGCGCGAGGGCGTCGACGTCGAGGAGGACCTCCCACTCCGGGTCGTCGGTGCGGTAGGACTCCCACGTCGTGCGCCGCCACAGGCCGCGCTCGTGCTCCGCGTCGGTCCAGAAGTTGTAGAGGTGCTCCCCGCGCTGGACGACCCCCGGGATCTTCTCGGTGGAGTCGAGGACCTCGAGGATCTCCTCGCGCATCTCGGTGAAGCGCGCGGTCTCCAGGGCGCTGACCGCACGCTCGTTGTGCCCGCGCACCCAGTCGAGGGCGGTGTCCCCCTCGACGTCCTCGAGCCAGGCGTGGGGGTCGGTGGAAGTCGTCATGGGGCCATCCCATCACGCGCGGGGACGGCCGGCCCGCACCCGGGCCGGCCGTCCTGCCGTTCACTCGTTGCCGAGCTTCTCGTCCCCGGTCTCGCGGGCCTGGTCGACCTTGTCCGCGTGCTTGGAGCCGGTCTTCTCCCCGGCGGCGTCGGCGGCCTTGTCCAGGCCGGTGTCGGTGGCCTGCTCCGCCTTGTCGCCGCCCATGACGTCCTTCGCCTTGTCACCGATCCCCATGTCGGTGCCCCCTCTCTCGTGCGCCCCTGTGTGCGTCGCGGGTCGCGGCGCGTCCCTCGACGGTGCGCCCGGCGCAGCCGGTGCGCAAGGGGAGGGACACCGGTCCCGGCGCCCGGGCCGGTGACCTGCGAGGATGGCGGCATGGCCGACGACGCCACCTACCCGCCCGAGCCGTGGCACCTGCGGGGCCGCCTCCTCGTCTCGGTGCTGCTCGTCCCCGCGGCGCAGGTCCCGCGGCTCGAGGACGCGTTGCCGCCGGGGCACCGGCCGGTGCTGCTCGGGGGGCGGGTCCTGCTCGGGGTGGCGCTCGCCGAGTACGGGCCGGGCGGTGAGGTCGTCTACGACGAGCTGCTCACCGCCGTGCTCACCCGGCCTCACGGCTCGCTGCGCGCCCACGGGACCATCCCGCGCATCTGGGTGAGCACCGGGCCCGCCCTCGCCGGCGGGCGGGAGCTGTGGGCCATCCCCAAGGAGCTGTGCGCCGTCGAGCGGCACGCCACGGCCTCGGCCGTCCACGCCGACGTCACCGCCGAGGGGGAGCCGGTCGCCCGGCTCACGGCGCGGCTCGGGCCCCGCCTGCTGCCCGGCCGCCTTCCCCTGCCGCTGACGACGGCCCAGCGCGGCCTCACCGGCCGTGGCGCGATCGTCTCCGCCAACCGGGTGACCGCCGAGGTCCGCACGCTGCGGGCACGGTGGCACTTCGCCCCCGGCGGTGCCCTCGCCCACCTCGCCGGGCGGCGGCCGCTGGCCTCGGTGGCGCTCACCGGCGCCGACATCGTCTTCGGCTGCCACGTGTGCCGCGAGCAGGAGGTGGCCCCGTGACCCGGCCCGTCGCCGTCGTCACCGGCGGTGCTCGCGGCATCGGGCGGGCCATCGCCGCCGAGCTGCTCGCCCGCGGCCTGCGCGTCGTCCTCGCCGACCTCGACGGCGCCGAGGCCACGGCCCGCGAGCTCGGGGCCGTGGGGCGCCACCTGGACGTCACCGACCGCCGCGCCGTCGAGGCGCTCGTCGCGGACGTCGAGGAGAGCCTCGGCCCGATCGCGGTGTGGGTGAACAACGCCGGGGTGATGCCGACGGGGGCGTTCCTCGACCAGCAGCCGGACGTCGACGACCTCGTCCTCGACGTCGACTACCGCGCCGTCGTCCACGCCACCCGCGCGGTGGTGCCGCGGATGGTCCGGCGCGGACGCGGCGCCGTCGTCCAGGTGGCGAGCGCGACCGGCGCCAAGCCGATGGCCGGGCTGGCGGTCTACTCCGGCACCAAGGCCGCGGTCGTCGCCTTCTCCGAGGCGCTGCGCCGCGAGCTGCGCGGCACCGGGGTCGACGTCCTCGTCGTCCTGCCCTACCTCGCCGCCACGCCCATGGGTGCCGGGATCCGCTCCCAGCGCGGCTTCCGCCCCGTCACCGCCGAGGAGGTCGCGGTGACGACGGTGCGCGCCCTGGAGCGCCGCCGGGCCGAGGTCTACGTGCCCCGCTGGCTCGGGCCGGCCGCCCACCTGTTCCGCGAGCTGCCCCTCGCGGTCCGGGGCGTCCTGGACGACGCGCTCGCCAGCGACCGGGTCGGGCTCGGGGGCGATCCCGACCAGCGGCGGCGCTACCTGCGCCAGGTCCGGCGCAACGCCCACCGCTAGCCTCGGGTGATGAGCGACATCCACGAGCTCGACGCCCTCGGCCTCGCCGCCGCCGTCCGCGCCGGGGACGTCAGCCCCGACGAGGTCGCCCGGCACACGCTCGAGCGGGCCGAGCGGCTCGGCCCCGCCGTCGGCGCGTTCGCCCACCTCACCCCCGACCTCGCGCTCGAGCAGGCGGCCCTGGCCGGTCGGCGGCTGCGCGAGGGCGGGGCGCTGCCGCCGTTCCTCGGCGTCCCCGTGCCGGTCAAGGACCTCACCATGGTCGCCGGTCAGCCCTTCGAGGCCGGCAGCGCCGCCCTGCGCGGCACCATCGCCCCCGCCGACGACGGCGTGACGATCCGCCTGCGTGAGGCCGGCACCCTCATGGTCGGCAAGACGACGACGCCCGAGCTCGGCCTGCCGGCGTACACCGAGCCCGACGTCGCCCCTGCCGCCCGCACGCCCTGGGACCCTCGCCGCAGCGCGGGCGGCTCCTCCGGCGGGGCGGCCGCCGCCGTCGCCGCCGGGATCGTGCCCGCCGCCCACGGCAGCGACGGCGGCGGGTCCATCCGCATACCCGCGGCCGCGTGCGGGCTCGTCGGCCTCAAGGCGACCCGCGGGCGGGTCTCGAAGGGGCCGCTGGGCGTCGACGGCGCGGGACTCACCGTCGACGGCGTGCTCACCCGCACCGTGCGCGACACCGCCGCGTTCCTCGACGTCCTCTCCCGGCCGTGGCCCGGGGACCACTACCTCCTGCCCGGTCCGCGCGAGACCTTCCTCGCCGCGTGCGACCGCGCTCCCCGGCGGCTGCGCGTCGGGGTGCTCACCCAGCCGATCAACGTCCACGACGCGACCGTCCACCCCGGCGCCCTCGCCGCCGTCGACCGTGCCGTCGGCCTGCTGGAAGGGCTGGGCCACGAGCTCACCGGGGCCGCGGTGCCGTTCAGCCCGGAGGACTGGGAGTCCTTCAACCCGCTGTGGGCGGTCGGCGCGCTGTCCGTGCCGCTGCCGCCGGAGGCCGAGGAGCTCCTCGTCCCCCTCACCCGCTGGATGCGTGAGCGGGGCCGGCGCTACTCCGGGGTCGACTACGCGCGCGCCGTCGCCGCGGTCCAGGGCCTGGCGCGCTCGGCCGCCACCGCGTGGGCCGGGCTCGACGTCGTCCTCACCCCCGCGCTGGCCACCCCGCCGCCGATCGTCGGGACGATGCGCGACGACGCCGACCCCGCCGCCGACTTCGAGGCGCAGAAGGCGTTCACCCCGTGGACGAGCCCCTGGAACATGATCGGGGCCCCGGCGATCACCGTGCCGCTGCACCGCGAGGAGGTCGACGGGCGCGTCCTGCCGTTCGGCGTCCAGCTCGGTGCGACGCGGCTCGGGCAGGAGGAGCTGCTCCTCGGTCTGGCCGCCGCCCTCGAGGAGGCCGACCCCTGGCCGACGGGTCCGGTGGCCGTCGGCTGAGGGCCTGCCGGGCTGACTTGAGTGGAATAGACTCAACTCTGCGGTGTTGCACTCGGCAGACGTTCCACACCTGAACCCGGAGGCTCTGAATGGACAAGCTGACGACCAAGTCGCAGGAGGCGATCGCCGCGGCCATCCGCGCGGCGTCGACCGCCGGAAACCCGCAGCTCGAGCCCGTCCACGTGCTCGTCGCGCTGCTCGAGCAGCCCGGCGGGGTGGCCCCTGCCCTGCTCGACGCCGTCGGCGCGAACCGGGCCGCCGCGATCGAGCGCGCGCAGGCGGCGGTCGCCGCCCTGCCCGGCGCCAGCGGCTCCTCCGTCGCCCAGCCGTCGACGTCCCGGGCGATGATGACCGTCATCACCCAGGCCGGCGAGGAGGCCGCCGCGCTCGGCGACGAGTACGTCTCCACCGAGCACCTGCTCATCGCCATCTCCAAGAGTGAGAGCACCGCGGGCCAGATCCTGCGCGACCTCGGCGCCGACCGCGACGCGCTGCTCTCCGCGCTGCCCACCGTCCGCGGCTCCGGCAAGGTCACCAGCCAGGACCCGGAGGGCACCTACAACGCCCTGGAGAAGTACGGGCAGGACCTCACCGAGGCCGCCCGCGAGGGCCGCCTGGACCCCGTCATCGGCCGCGACGCCGAGATCCGCCGCGTCGTCCAGGTGCTCTCCCGCCGGACGAAGAACAACCCCGTGCTCATCGGGGAGCCCGGCGTCGGCAAGACCGCCGTCGTCGAGGGGCTCGCCCAGCGCATCGTCGACGGCGACGTCCCGGAGTCGCTGCGCGGCAAGCGACTCATCTCCCTCGACCTCGGCTCGATGGTCGCCGGTGCCAAGTACCGCGGGGAGTTCGAGGAGCGGCTCAAGGCCGTCCTGCAGGAGATCAAGGACTCCGACGGCGAGGTCGTCACCTTCATCGACGAGCTCCACACCGTCGTCGGTGCCGGGGCCTCCGAGGGCTCCATGGACGCCGGCAACATGCTCAAGCCCATGCTCGCCCGCGGCGAGCTGCGCATGGTCGGCGCGACCACCCTCGACGAGTACCGCGAGCACATCGAGAAGGACCCGGCCCTCGAGCGCCGCTTCCAGCAGGTGTTCGTCGGCGAGCCGTCCGTCGAGGACACCATCGCGATCCTGCGCGGCATCGCGCCGAAGTACGAGGCCCACCACCAGGTGACGATCTCCGACGGCGCGCTCGTCGCCGCCGCGACGCTCTCCGACCGGTACATCAGCGGCCGCCAGCTCCCGGACAAGGCCATCGACCTCATCGACGAGTCCGCCTCCCGGCTGCGGATGGAGCTCGACTCCTCCCCGGAGGAGATCGACGTGCTCCGTCGCGCCGTCGAGCGGCTGAAGATGGAGGAGTCCTACCTCGTCGAGTCCTCCGACGCCGACGACCCCTCGGCCCAGGACCGTCTCGAGCGGCTGCGTGCCGAGCTCGCCGACCGCACCGAGGAACTCTCCGCCCTCACCGCCCGGTGGGAGGCCGAGAAGGCGAGCCACAACCGCGTCGGTGACCTCAAGGCGCGGCTCGACACGCTGCGCATCGAGGCCGACCGCGCCCAGCGCGAGGGCGACCTCGAGAGCGCCTCGCGTCTCCTGTACGGCGAGATCCCCGCCGTCGAGCGGGAGATCCGCGACGCGGAGGCCGCCGAGGCGGCCGGGTCCGGGTCCGCCGAGGCCCCGATGATCGCCGACCGCGTCTCCGCGGACGAGGTCGCCGAGGTCGTCGCGTCGTGGACCGGCATCCCCGTCGGGCGGCTGCTCGAGGGGGAGACCGACAAGCTCCTGCGCATGGAGGACGTCCTCGGGGAGCGGCTCATCGGCCAGCAGCGCGCCGTCCAGGCGGTCTCCGACGCCGTCCGGCGCTCGCGCGCCGGCCTGTCCGACCCCGACCGGCCCACCGGCTCCTTCCTCTTCCTCGGCCCCACCGGCGTGGGCAAGACCGAGCTGGCGAAGGCGCTCGCGGACTTCCTCTTCGACGACGAGCGCGCCATCGTGCGCATCGACATGAGCGAGTACTCCGAGAAGCACTCGGTCTCCCGGCTCGTCGGCGCCCCTCCCGGCTACGTCGGTTACGAGGAGGGTGGCCAGCTCACCGAGGCGGTGCGCCGCCGGCCCTACTCCGTCGTCCTGCTCGACGAGGTCGAGAAGGCCCACCCCGAGGTGTTCGACATCCTCCTCCAGGTGCTCGACGACGGCCGGCTCACCGACGGCCAGGGGCGCACGGTCGACTTCCGCAACGTCATCCTCGTCCTCACCTCCAACCTCGGCTCGCAGTTCCTCGTCGACCAGGCGATGCCGGAGGAGGAGAAGCGTGAGGCCGTTATGGCGACGGTGCGCGCCTCGTTCAAGCCGGAGTTCCTCAACCGGCTCGACGACATCGTCCTCTTCGACGCGCTCACGCTCGAGGAGCTGAGCTCGATCGTCGAGCTGCAGGTCGGGCGGCTGCGCTCGCGGCTCGCCGACCGGCGCATCGTCCTGGACGTCACACCGGCGGCCGCCGAGTGGCTCGCCTTCGAGGGCTACGACCCGGCGTACGGCGCCCGTCCGCTGCGCCGCCTCGTCCAGCGCGAGATCGGCGACCAGCTCGCCCGGCTCATGCTCAGCGGCGAGGTCACCGACGGCGCGACCGTGACGGTGGACCGGCGCGACGAGGGCGGCCTCGTCCTCCTCGCCCAGGCCGCCCCCGTCGCCCCCAGCGCCACCACCCCCGCCTGACCCCCGCCCCGTCCCCGCCCCGCCCGACCCCCTTCCCGCCGAGCGCTGGATCGTGCACCGGTGACCGGCGCTCGCGGGTGGAGGGGGCGGGGGAGGTGGCACCCTGGTGCCCATGAGTGCCTTCGAGCAGGTCGTGCTGCCCACCGTCCCCCACGCCGTCGTCGTCACCGAGGCGGACGGGACGCGCCTGGCGCGCGGGGCGCGCGCGCAGTCCTTCCCGTGGGCCTCGGTGACCAAGCTGCTCACGGCGACGGCGACCCTCGTCGCCGTCTCCCGGCACCTCGTCGACCTCGACGAGCCCGCGGGCCCCGAGGGCTCGACGGTGCGCCACCTCCTCGCCCACGCCTCGGGCGTGGGGATGGACTCCCCGGAGCCGCTGAGCGCGCCGGGCCGACGCCGGATCTACAGCAACGCCGGCTTCGAGATCCTCGCGCGGCACGTCGCCGAGGCCACCGGCACCGACTTCGCCGACTGGCTCGAGCAGACCGTGCTCGTCCCGCTCGGGCTGAGCAGCGTCGTGCTCGAGGGCTCGCCCGCCCACGGCGCGCGCGGCAACGCCGAGGACCTCGCCGCCTTCGCCCGCGAGCTGCTCGACCCGCAGGTGCTCCCGCCCGGCGTGCTCGCCGAGGCCACCACCGTCCAGTTCCCCGGGCTCACCGGTGTCCTGCCCGGGTTCGGCCGGCAGGACCCCAACGACTGGGGCCTGGGCTTCGAGATCCGCGGCGGGAAGACGCCGCACTGGACGGGCACCCGCAACAGCCCCGCCACCTTCGGCCACTTCGGCCAGTCCGGCAGCTTCCTGTGGGTGGACCCGCAGGTCCACCTCGCCGCGGTCTACCTCGGGGCCGAGCCCTTCGGGCCGTGGGCGGCCGACCTGTGGCCCCGACTGTCGGACGCCGCGCTGTCCGACCTGCGCTGAGCGCGTGCGTGGGTAGCCTCGTCCCCATGGCCGACGCACCGGTGACCGGCCTCGTCCTCAGCGGGGGCGGGGCGCGGACGAGCTTTCAGATCGGCGCGCTGCGCTACCTCTACGACGAGGTCGGCATCGCGCCGACGGTCATCACCGGCACGTCGGCGGGCGCGATCCTCGCCGCCGTCCTCTCCCAGTCCGCCGACCCTGCCGGGCAGCGCCGCTCCCTCGGCCAGCTCGAGCGGCTGCTGCGCGAGACGATGACGTCCTCGGAGATGTTCGCCGAGCAGCCCTGGTTCACCCGGCTGCGCGAGCGCGGACCGACGTGGATGGAGGCCCTCGAGCGGCGCAGGCGACGCCAGGGCGCCCTCGGGCGCTCGTTCCAGCGGGTCGCCGACCTGCGCCACGACATCTCGACCGCCGCCGAGCGCGTCGCCCGCCGCGAGGTCGACGGCGACCTCCCCGTCGAGCAGCGGGTGCCCGCGCCGGGCACCGCCGTCGCGGACGCCGCGGCCGCCACCGCGCCGTCCACCCGGCTGCAGCCCGACGACGCCGGCGAGGCGAGCCGTGCGGCGGTACGCCTGCTCGACTCCATCGAGCTCGTACGCGCCGTGGGTCAGGCGAGCGCCGACATCGAGGCGATCATCGAGGGTGCCCGGCGGGAGCGCTCGATGTACCGCCCCGGCCCGCTCGTCGACCGCATCCTCGACCCCGAGGTCTTCCGCGCCTCGGCGGTCGCGGCCTCCGGCGTCACGGTGCGCGTGGCCGTCGTGGGCCTGGAGAGCGGGGAGCTGCGCTACGTCACCGAGGACGGCGTGCTCGTCGACCGCAGCGACCAGCCGCTCCCGGACGAGGAGAGGGTCGACATCGTCCAGGCGGTGCGCGCCTCGTGCGCCATCCCCACCGTCTTCCCACCGGTGCGGCTCGGGCGGGAGAACTACGTCGACGGCGGCGTGCGCGAGTCCCTGCCGGCCGAGATCGCCCTCGGCCCGCTCGGCGTCGAGCGCTGCTACGCCGTCGTCGCCGGGCCCCCCGGCGTCACGCGCGCGGAGTCCTTCGACCACAAGGACATGCTCTCCATCGTCGTGCGGACGACCACCCAGATCATGACCGACGAGGTCCAGCGGGACGAGGTCGGCCGGGCCAGGGAGGCCGGCGCCGTCGTCGTCGAGCCGGAGTTCGACGTCCACGACACCCTGACGATCGAGCCCGGGCTCATCGCGATCGCCATCGACTACGGCTACCTGCGTGCCGCCGAGGCGCACCTGGGGGCCTCCGCCGAGGAGAGGGCCGTCACCCGCGAGGCCGTCCTCCTGCGCCGCCGCACCTGGACGGCCGAGCAGCAGCTCTTCGCCGACGAGCTCATGGGCGACGAGCAGCGGCTCCAGCACGTCGCGCACATCGCCGGCATGAAGTTCGAGCTGCGCGACCTCGTCGCGCGGATCCCCGTCGAGCGACTGCCGGAGGGGGCGCAGGACTGGTGGCGCGGCTGGGAGGGGCACGCCGGCCCCGTCGCCCTCGAGCCGACGTGGGCCCAGGGCTGAGCCGCGGCCCTCAGTCGATGTCGATGACGACGGGCGCGTGGTCGCTCGCGCCCTTGCCCTTGCGCTCGTCACGGTCGACGTGGGCACCGGTGGCGCGGGCCGCCAGCACCGGGGAGGTGAGGGCGAGGTCGATGCGCATGCCCTCGTTGCGGGGGAAGCGCAGCTGCTTGTAGTCCCAGTAGGTGTAGGCGCCGGGCGTGAAGCGCCGGGTGACCTCGGTGAGACCGGCGTCTCGCAGGGCCGCGAGCGCCTCACGCTCCGGCTGCGAGACGTGGGTGGCGCCGGCGAACGCCGCGACGTCCCACACGTCCTCGTCCAGCGGCGCGATGTTCCAGTCGCCGACGAGCGCGACTGCTCCGGCAGGGTCGGCCGCCTGCCAGCCGAGCGCCGCCGTGCGCAGCGCCGCGAGCCAGTCGAGCTTGTACCGGTAGTGCGGGTCGTCCAGCGCCCGCCCGTTGGGCACGTACAGGCTCCACACCCGCACGCCGCCGACCGTCGCCCCGATGGCCCGCGCCTCGGCCGCCGCCGGCTCACCCCACGTCGGCATCCCGTCGAAGCCCGCCTCGACGTCCTCCAGCGGCAGGCGGGAGGCGATCGCCACCCCGTTCCACTGGCTCAGCCCGTGGTGGACCACCTCGTACCCCGCGGCGTGGAACGCGAGGTGGGGGAACTGGTCGTCACGGCACTTGGTCTCCTGCATCGCCAGGACGTCGGTGCCCGAGCGCTCGAGGAAGGCGACCACCCGGTCGACGCGGGCACGGACGGAGTTGACGTTCCAGGTGGCCAGGCGCATGAACGCGAGGCTACCCGGAGCCGGGCGCCCGGTAGCCTGCAGCCGTGACCACCCCGAACGACTCCCTGCGCAGCCGCCTCGCCCAGTACGTCCGCGACCTCGCCGTCGTCCACGGCGAGGTGACGCTCGCGAGCGGGCGCACCTCCGACCACTACGTCGACATGCGGCGGGTGACCCTCCACCACGCGGCGGCGCCCCTCGTCGGGCACGTCGTGCTCGACCTCCTCGAGGAGAACGGCCTGGGCCCGGACGAGGTCGACGCCGTCGGCGGGCTCACCATGGGCGCCGACCCGGTCGCCGCCGCGGTCCTCCACGCCGCCGCCTCCCGGGGCCTGGAGGTCGACGCCTTCGTCGTGCGCAAGGAGGCCAAGGCGCACGGCTTGCAGCGGCGCGTCGAGGGCCCGGACGTGGCCGGCCGCCGCGTCGTCGCCGTCGAGGACACCTCGACGACGGGTGGCAGCCTCCTCACCGCCATCGAGGCGCTGCGCGAGGCGGGGGCCGAGGTCGTCGGCGCGGCCGTCGTCGTCGACCGGGACACCGGTGCCCGGGAGCGCATCGAGGAGGCCGGGGTGCGCTACCTCGCCGCACTCGGCGTCGCCGACCTCGGGCTCGCGCCACGCGACTGAGTCCGGCGGCCACGCTCAGCCCGGTGTGCCAGGCTTGGACGGTGGAGATGCTCGTCGCGCTCGTCGTCCTGGCCGTCCTCGTCGCCGCCCTCATCTGGGCGGTCTCGACGTACAACGACCTCGTCCGGCTGCGGAACCTCGTCCAGGAGGCGTGGCGGCAGATCGACGTCGAGCTCCACCGGCGCCACGCGCTCGTCCCCACCCTCGTCGCCGCCGTCGAGGGGCAGGACACCGGGCACGACGACGTCTTCGCCGAGGTGACCCGCGCGCGGGACGCCGCGGCGGGTGGCGGGAGGGGCCCGGCGCAGCAGGCCGAGATGGAGAGCGCCCTCAGCGGCGCGCTGAGCCGCCTTTTCACCGTCGCCCAGAGCCACCCCGAGCTGCGCGCCTCGGAGCGCTTCACCGACCTCGAGGTCGAGCTCACCACGATCGAGGACCGGATCGGCGCCGGCCGGCGGTTCTACAACGCCAACGTCCGCGAGCTCGACCGGAGGATCGACACCTTCCCCTCCGCGCTCGTCGCCCGCGTCTTCTCCTTCCGGCGCGCGGAGTACTTCGAGGCCAACGACCCCGCCGTGCGCGCCGTGCCCTCCGTGCACTTCCAGGGCGAGCCGCCCTCGGCCCCCAGCTCCGAGGAGAGCGCGTCGCTCCTCGACGAGCAGCGCGAGCCCCGCCGCGACGCGTGAGCGACGGCACCCCCAGCGGCGAGACCACCGACGTCGGGGTCGGGCCCTGGCCCGGCGGCCCGGACGCCTGGCCCGACGACCCGCGCCTGGACCCCGAGCTGCTCGCGGCCGGAGACCGGCGCAACGTCGTCGACCGCTACCGCTACTGGCGCCTCGAGGCGATCGTCGCCGACCTCGACACCCGGCGCCACCCCCTCCACGTCGCCATCGAGAACCTCGGCCACGACTTCAACATCGGCTCGGTCGTCCGCACCGCGAACGCCTTCGGGGTCGCCGCGGTCCACATCGTCGGACGGCGCCGGTGGAACCGGCGCGGGGCGATGGTCACCGACCGCTACCAGCACCTGTACCACCACCCCGACGTCGCCGACCTCCTCGCGTGGGCGCGCAGCGAGGACCTGCCGCTCATCGGCATCGACAACGTGCCCGGCTCGCGGCCCCTCGAGCACCGTCCGCTGCCCGAGCGGGCGGTCCTCCTGTTCGGCGAGGAGTCCGGTGGCCTGTCGCCCGCGGCGCGTGCCGCGTGCCAGGAGATCCTCCACATCACCCAGTACGGGTCGACCCGCTCGATGAACGTCGGCGCGGCCGCGGCGGTGGCGATGTACGCGTGGGCGCTGCAGCATGTCCCTGAGACCGGACGTCCCGCCCCTCGCGAGAACGGACGTGACACAATCTAAGGGTTCACTGCGTCGATTCTCAGGAGGCCTTCAGTGCCCATCGCAACCCCCGAGTCCTACAACGAGATGCTCGACCGGGCGAAGGCTGGCAAGTTCGCCTACCCGGCCATCAACGTCACCTCCTCGCAGACGGTGACCGCCGCGATCCGCGGCTTCGCCGAGGCGGAGAGCGACGGCATCATCCAGGTCTCCGTCGGTGGCGGTGAGTACGCCTCCGGCTCGACCATCAAGGACCGCGTCACCGGTACCCGCGCGCTGGCTGCCTACGCCTACGAGGTCGCGAAGAACTACAACGTGACGATCGCTCTCCACACCGACCACTGCGTCAAGGAGAACCTCGACTCCTGGGTGAAGCCGCTGCTCGCCATGGAGGCCGAGGAGGTCGCCGCCGGCAAGAACCCGATGTTCCAGTCCCACATGTTCGACGGCTCCACCGTCCCGCTGGAGGAGAACCTCGTCATCGCCGAGGAGCTCCTCGAGCTCTCCCAGAAGGCGCGCACCATCCTCGAGATCGAGGTCGGCGTCGTCGGCGGCGAGGAGGACGGCCACGAGGCCGAGATCAACGAGAAGCTCTACACCACCCCCGAGGACGGCCTCGCCACCGTGCGCGCCCTCGGCGCCGGGGAGAAGGGCCGGTACCTCACCGCCCTCACCTTCGGCAACGTCCACGGCGTCTACAAGCCCGGCGCCGTCAAGCTGCGTCCCGAGATCCTCGGGGAGATCCAGCAGGTCGTGGGCAAGGAGATCGGCAAGGACATGCCGTTCGACCTCGTCTTCCACGGCGGCTCCGGCTCCACCGCCGAGGAGATCGCCCTCGCGGTGGACAACGGCGTCATCAAGATGAACGTCGACACCGACACGCAGTACGCCTTCACGCGTCCCGTCGTGGACCACATGTTCAAGAACTACGACGGCGTGCTGAAGATCGACGGCGACGTCGGCAACAAGAAGGCCTACGACCCCCGCGCCTGGGGCAAGCTGGCCGAGGCCGGCATGGCCGCCCGCGTCATGGAGGCCTGCCAGCAGCTGCGCTCTGCGGGCACCCGCATGTCCTGACGCACGACGCACGACG
>NZ_VDFS01000039.1:0-13310 GCF_006151955.1 Georgenia sp. 311
CCCCGAAAGACCGGACGCCATCAGATCTAAATGGCATCAAAAAACTTGGCACACTGTTGAGTTCTCAAGAAACAGACACACACCGCCGCGAACACGACCATCAGATCGCATCCCGGCCGGGGCTGGCCGTTCAACTTTACCCGCGGAGACTCCCACACACAACTTCAGTCGGTGTGATCCCCGCCTCCGGGTCCTCATGCGAACTCTGCGGCTCAGCCACAGTCGCTAGGATGAGGGCTGCCTCTCCCGGGACCGGCCACCGGGCCTCTCGGCCTCGTGTCCGTGCCTCCCTGGGGGGCAACGAGGTGAAACATTACGGCCTTCCCGCACCGACGTCAAACGGCGCGAGAACCCCCGCCGGCGACGTCGCCGAATCGTCTCTGACCTGCACGTTCACGACTCGCAGCCGGGCCGCCCACGGGGCCGCGGGCGGAAATCTGTTCGTGAGGCCTCGTTCACACCCGAGCGGTGCTCCGCCTGCGCCCCCCGGCACCGAGGGCCGTACTGGGCCCGCCCGCGCGGACGCCGGTCCGCGGCCACCCCGCCGGCTCCGTGGCGACTCGGTCGGCCGGCGATCTCCTTCGGCCTGCGGGCTGGGTCCATGTGCGGGCGGCTCCGCACACGCACGGACGCGGAGCGGTCGTCGCCCGTGTCTGACGGCGGGGGCCGAGCGCTGGGCGCCAGTCGGTCGGGCCGGCTCCGCACCGCCGGCGTCTCCAGCTGTCCGGGCCGGCGTGCTCGGTCGGCCGTGACGCCGCGGCCTGGACGACGACGTCGGCGTACCTGGGGATGTGTCTCGTCGGGACGCCGCCCCGAGTGGCCACCGGTCCGCGCTCGGCTCGGCGGCTTCCCGTGGCGCGTCGCCTCCCCTCCTCCGCGGAGCGGCGAGACGGCAGCCGGGCTGCGGTCGACGACGCCGGCACTGCTCCTGCTGCATCCTCACGGAGCTCCAGGCGTCCGGGCCGGGTACGACGAAGGGCCCCGGCCGCAGAATTCTGCGGGCGGGGCCCTTCGGGTGGCGGTAGCGGTGGGATTTGAACCCACGGTGGCTTGCACCACACAGCATTTCGAGTGCTGCACCTTCGGCCGCTCGGACACGCTACCTCGGCGACCGAGTGTACCGGCCGCCCTCTCCCGTACCCAAAACGATCCCGGAATCCGCGGTGTGGCGCTCACCTCAGGCCTGTCCCACCGGGGCGTCGCCGGTGGGCCGGGGTTAGCCTCGAGGGGTGCAGCACCGCCGTCCGATCATCGTCGCGCCGGGCGCCGAGACGGCCACGCCCGAGCCCGCGGACGTCCCGGCGACGCTCGCACCCGTCGTCGAGATCCTCTCCGCCGCGACGACGACGGCGGCCCTCACCGGCGCCGGCATCTCGACCGACTCGGGGGTGCCGGACTACCGCAGCCCGGGCTCCCCGCCGCGCCGTCCGATGACGCACCAGGAGTTCCTCGCCTCCGACGCCCAGCGGCGCCACTACTGGGCGCGCAACCACCTCGGCTGGCGCTTCCTGCGCGCCGCCCTGCCCAACGCCGGGCACCGGGCGCTCGCCCGACTCGAGCACACCGGCGTCGTCAACGGCGTCGTCACCCAGAACGTCGACCTGCTCCACCTGCGGGCCGGGTCGCACAACGTCATCCACCTCCACGGCCGCTACGACCGGGTCGTGTGCCTCCAGTGCGGGACGGTGATCTCGCGGGAGACCTACGACGCCGTCCTCACCACGCTCAACCCGGGCTGGCGCGAGCGCCACATCGACGACGTCGAGCTGGCCCCCGACGCCGACGCCGCCCTCGAGAGCACCGCAGACTTCCGCATCGCCCCGTGCGCGCGCTGCGGCGGCGTCCTCATGCCCGACGTCGTCTTCTTCGGCGGCACGACGCCGCGCGCCCGGGTCGAGGCGGCGCGGGCGATCGTCGCGGAGGCCGAGGCGCTGCTCGTCGTCGGGTCCTCGCTCGCGGTGATGTCGGGGCTGCGGTTCGTGCGCCAGGCCGCGAAGGAGGGCAAGCCGGTGGTCATCATCAACCGGGGGCCCACCCGCGGGGACGCACTGGCCACGCTCAAGGTCGAGATGAGCACGACCCGCGCGCTCACCCACCTCACCGAGGTGCTCTGAGGCTCACCGGCGCGCGGCGAAGAAGTCGCGCAGCAGCCGCGCGGAGCGCTCCTCCTCCACCCCGCCGACGACCTCGGCACGGTGGTTGAGCCGCGAGTCGCGCACGACGTCGCGCACCGACCCGCACGCCCCGGCCTTCGGGTCCCACGCGCCGAGCACCACCCGCTCCAGACGCGCGAGCACGATCGCGCCGGCGCACATCGTGCACGGCTCGAGGGTGACGACGAGCGTGCACCCCTCGAGGCGGACCGAGCCCACCGCCGCGGCCGCGGCGCGGATGGCGAGCATCTCGGCGTGCGCCGTCGGGTCGTTGTCGACCTCGCAGCGGTTGCGCGCCGTCGCGAGCACGCGACCGGCGGGGTCGAGCACGACGGCACCGACGGGGACGTCACCGTCGCGCGCCGCGTGTTCCGCGAGCTCCAGGGCGGTGTCCATCGCCACGTTCCACACTGCCATGACCTCTATCCTGCCCGCGGCCACCCTCACCCGGTACGTTCTACCCATGCGCCTGCACGTCGCCGACCATCCGCTCATCGCCCACAAGCTCACCGTCCTGCGGGACGAGAGGACGGAGTCGCCGACCTTCCGGCTGCTCGTCGACGAGCTCGTCACCCTTCTCGCCTACGAGGCCACCCGCGAGGTGCGCACCACGCAGGTGGAGATCACGACGCCCGTCGCCGCCGCGACCGGGACCCACCTCGCCTCCCCGCGGCCGCTCGTCGTGCCGATCCTGCGCGCCGGCCTCGGCATGCTCGAGGGCATGACCCGCCTGCTGCCGACGGCCGAGGTGGGCTTCCTCGGGCTGCAGCGCGACCACCACACCCTCGAGGCGATCACCTACGCGAACCGGCTGCCGGACGACATCAGCGGCCGCCAGGTCTTCGTCCTCGACCCGATGCTCGCGACCGGCAACACCCTCGTGGCCGCCATCGAGTACCTCCTCGAGCGCGGGGCGCGCGACGTCACGGCGATCTGCCTGCTCGTCGCGCCGGAGGGCCTGCGCACCGTGGAGCAGACCGTCGGCAAGCGCGGTGAGGTCAAGATCGTCACCGCCGCCGTCGACGAGCGCCTCGACGAGAACGCCTACATCGTGCCGGGCCTCGGCGACGCCGGCGACCGCCTCTACGGCGTCGTCGACTGAGCCTGCCGCTTCCCACTCTGCGCCCGCTCCTGCGACTGCGCGCCCGCTCTGCCGGGCGCACGGTCGCGGGAGCGGGCGCACTGTCGTTCCCGCGCAGCTGTTCCTGTTACTGATGTTACGAATGTGACAGAAGTCCACTGCTGTGGCTACGCTGACGCCAACCAACCGGTCCGTCGGCCCTCCACCCTCCCGCCGCCGGGCCCCGGTGGTGGAGGGTGCGCGCCTAATGGCGCTGGAGGATCCTCGTGACACATCGACACCGGGCGGCAGGGCGCCGCTCACGTCGCGTCCTCGCACGTCTGGGCACGGTAGCCACCGCCGTGACGCTCGGGGCGACGGTCCTCGCGAGCACGGTGACCGCTGCCCCGACGCTCCCCGGCTGGCTGCTCCTGCCCCTCGAGGCCAGCGGCATGCCCGCCCACCTCACCATCCCGCTGACCGTCACCGCCCCGCCCGAGCGCGCCGAGGTCATGATCGACCTGGCCGACTACGTGGCCGCGCAGGAGACGACCAAGGCCCCGGTGGCGCCGCTCGTCGCGCCCGAGCCGCCGGTCGAGAAGGTGGAGCCGGCCCCGCTCGTCGCGGAGCCCGCACCGGTCACCACGCCGGAGGGCGAGACGCCCGTCCTCGTACCCGACGACGCCGAGGCGACGGTCCCGCAGGTGGAGGAGACGACCGAGCCGGTCCCGGCGCCGGACCCCGAGCCGGAGCAGCTCCCCGCCGTCGTCCCCTCGCCGGAGCCGGAGCCTTCGCCGGAACCGGAGCCCGAGCCCGAGCCCGTGCCGAGCGAGCCGGCGCCGCAGCCCTCGCAGGCCCCGGAGCCCGAGCCGGCGCCGAGCACCTCCCCCGAGCCGGAGACCACGCCGATACCTGCGCCCACCACGCCGGCTCCGGCCCCCGAGCCCTCGCCGTCGCCGTCGCCCACCCCGTCTCCGAGCCCGACGCCGTCGCCCACGCCGACGCCGACGCCGACGCCCGAGCCGACGCCCGAGCCGCAGCCGGCAGGGGACGCCGCGACTGCCCGCAGCACCCTGTTCGGGCTCGTCAACGCCCACCGCGCCAACCACGGCCTGCCGCCGCTGCAGTACGACGGCCACCTGCAGAACGTCGCCCAGAACTGGGCGAACCGGCTGCGCACGATCGACGCCGTCCAGCACAACCCGTACTACCGCAGCCAGGTCGGATGCTTCGGCGGCACGTGGGGCGGGTGCAGCGAGCTCATCATCCGCAACACCGGCGGCGCGCAGATGAACTTCGGGTCGCTGCTGCGCTGGATGCACGCCTGGTGGGTCGGCTCCGCGACCCACAACCAGGCGATGCTCGACCCGCGGTACACCCACGTGGGCTACGGGTTCGTGTGGAGCGAGTCGGGCACGCCCTACGCGGTGGCGGTGCTCGCGCAGCGGTACTGACGCGCGGCGTTGTTGAGGCTCAGCGCACGCGGAAGCCCTGCTCCCCCTCGGGCTCCGTGACGCGCACGGAGACGTCGTCCACGCGCGCCGCGGGCGGGCCGGTGCGCAGCCAGCGCAGCACCCGGTCGACGGCGTCGTCCTCCCCTTCGAGGACCGCCTCGACCCGACCGTCGGGCAGGTTGCGCACCCAGCCGGCGACGCCCGCGCGCTGGGCCTCGGTCGCGCACGACCAGCGCATCCCCACGCCCTGCACCCGCCCGGTCACCGTCACGTGGCAGCGCCGCATCCCTGCTCCTTCCGTCACGGGCGAGCCTGCCACCTCCTTGCGCTCGTGTCCCGGCCGTGTCCGGCCGGTCCGCTTGCCAGGATGTGCCCATGCCCGACGACGCCGTCCACCTCGCTGCCCCCGTCCCCGACGTCCTCGGGGAGCCGTGGGTCCAGCGCCGTATGACGCTGCGGCCCTCCGCGGACTACGACGGGCACGCCGAGGCGGTGCTCGTCCACCAGCGGGAGCCGGTCAACCGCCGTGCCGTGCTCTACCTCCACGGGTTCACCGACTACTTCTTCCAGGCCGCCCACGCCGAGCGTTGGGTCGCGGCCGGGTTCGACTTCTACGCCCTCGACCTGCGCACGAACGGTCGCGCCGTCGGCGAGCGGACGCGGCCCGGGGACGTGCGGGACCTGCGCCACCACGACGAGGAGATCGACGCCGCCCTGCGCGCGATCCGGGCCGACGGCCACGACCAGGTCGTGCTGCTCGGGCACTCGACCGGTGGGCTCGTCGCCGTCGGCTGGGCCGACCGGCACCCGGGCGAGGTGGACGCGATCGTGCTCAACAGCCCGTGGTTCGACCACAACGGTCCCTGGGTCGAGCGCGTCGTCCTCACCCCGCTCGTGCGGCTGCTCGCCCGGTGGCTGCCGAGCGTCGTCGTCGGGCACCTGCGCGAGCACTACGGGCGCCACCTGCACGCCTCGACCGGCGGAGCGTGGGAGTACGACCTCGCGTGGAAGGCGTTCGCCGGGTTCCCGATGCGTGCCGGGACGTTCGCGAGCGTGCGCCGGGAGCAGGCGCGGCTCGCGCGGGGACTCGCGGTCGACGTGCCCGTGCTGCTGTGCTGCTCGACGCGCTCCGGCTCCCCCAGCGACCCGACCCCGGAGGAGCTGCGCGGGACGGACTGCGTCCTGGACGTGCGGCACATGGTGGCCCGCGCGCCGCTCGTCGGGCCCGATGTCACGGTCGTGCAGGTGGAGGGCGGGATCCACGACCTCGCCCTGTCCGACGCACCGGCGCGTGAGGAGTACGAGCGGGCGGCCATCGAGTGGGCGACGGCGCGGCTTTTGAGGGGTCCTGCTCGGCCCTGATCCCGATGTCGGTGGCACCTCCTATGGTTGGAACACGCGTTCGAACCAGGGAGGTGAGCACCGGTGGTCACGACGACCCCGCTCGGCCCACGCCCCCTGGCCGACCAGGTGCGCGTGAGCGTCGCCGCCCTGCGCGCCGGCGCTCCGGGTGAGGGCGCCGGGGGCTGGACGGGCGAGGAACGCGAGGCGGTCGTCGCCGAGCTCGACGCCGCGATCCGTGACCTCACCGTCTACCGGGGCCAGGTGTTGCTCGCACACCGGCAGGACGGTCGCTGGGGCACGGTGACCGACCGCGACTTCGCCGACTACCGTTCGCGGTCCACGGGGATCGGCCGCGGCGCCGCGGTCGGGGACCTGCAGCTGGCCGAAGGGCTCGAGGCGATGCCCGCCGTCGCCGGAGCCGTCGAGAGCGGGGACCTCACGCTGGAGCACGCGAGGACGCTCACCCGTCTTCAGCGTGGCGCGTCGCCGGCGGTCCGCGGGGCGCTCACGGAGGGCGGGCTGGACGGCCTGCTCGAGCGCGCGGCACGCGAGCGACTCTCCGCGCCCGACCTGGGCCGGGCGGCGAAGGCGTGGGCGGCCACAGTCGACGCCGCGGCCGCCCAGGCCGAGTTCGAGTCCGTGCGGCGGCGCCGCACGCTCACCCTCCGCAGGCAGGCCGGCGGGGTCGCCGGGGAGTTCTTCCTCGACCCGGTCGCCGGTGAGGAGCTGCGCATCGCGCTCGAGGCCGTGGCCGGGCGGCCAGCGGCGGCCGAGGAGCGCACCCGCGAGCAGCGCATGGCCGACGCCCTCACGACGATGGCTGGCCGGGTGCTCCAGGTCGGCGCCGACCGCGCGGGAGCGCAGGTGCAACCCCATCTCGCGCTGCTCGTCTCGGAGCAGACGTGGGTCGGCATCCGCCGACGTCGTCGGGCCGCCCACCCCACCGGGCCGACCACGCCCTGGCCGGACGTCCCTGCCGGGCAGCTGGAGGACGGCACGCCCGTGCCCGTCGGGGAGCTCGAGCGACTCATGTGCGACTGCGAGACCACCCGCGCGGTCATGAGCGCCGCCGGGGTGCCGCTGGACGTCGGACGCACCCAGCGCCACCACACGAAAGAGCTGCGTCGCGCGGTGCTCACCCGCGACCGGCACTGCCAGTGGCCGGCCTGCCGCCAGCGGGCGTCGTGGTGCGAGGTCCACCACCTCACGTGGTGGTCCCGCGGGGGCACCACCACCCTCCTCGACGGCATCACACTGTGCTCCTACCACCACCACCGCGTGCACGAGACGGACGCCGTCATCACCCCGCTGGCCGACGGCTTCGACTTCCACCACCGCTCCGGAGCGCACATCGGCACCACCCGGCGCGGCGACGGAGGTGTGCTCGCCCCGGACCCCGAAGCCGCCCGGCAGGCCGTCGCGGCCGTGCGTGAGGGTGATCCTCGACCCGGCGGAGCTGAACCGGCCGGCGGGAGAGGGGACAGCTGCGTCCGCACCCGGGGAGGGTGGGATCCCGGCGCCGCCGAGAGGACCTCTGGTCGCGGAGCCTCACCACCACTGGTCAGCTCCGGGTCACCGCCGTCGGTCGCCGGATCGGCGCGGCGTCCTGGAGTCGCCGGCACGGCGCAGCTCCCGGTGAGAGTCGCCGACAAGACAGGACGCCCTCCGAGAACCGCCGACACGGCACAGCGCCCGGCGAGAGCCGCCGGCACGACGCAGCACACGGCGAGAACCGCCGGCACGACGCAGCGCCCGGCGAGAGCCGCCGACACGGCACAGCACACGGGGGACGTACTGGCCAGACCGCCACCACCGGGCCCGACCGAGAAGTCCAGGCGCACCGCCACCGCCGGCCGGGGCGCGCCCGAGCCGAGTCACCCCTCGAGCTACGCCGCCGCGCCCACGCTGTGGGGGCCGGACCCGCCCTTCTGACCCCTCGACCCGGCGCTCCGTCAGGGACGGGGCGCCGGGTGCGGGCGGTGTGCGGCCCGCGGGTGCGGGGCGCATGGGTGTGCGGCGCACGGGTGCGGGTATGAACGCAGGTCGCGAGGTTCGGTCAGCGCGACGTGCCGGTGCGCGGCTCCTCGGTCTCCCTCGCCTCGCACCCGGCGCCGACCGACGGTGCGGTCTGCCGGACCGGACGGCAGATCCCCCGGTCGGTGACGCGGGGTCGCACGTGGGCACGGGAGTCGTCGCGCGGCGCGTCGGTGGCTCGCGGACGAGCGCCGGCACCGGACTCCCCGCGCTCCTGGACGGCGGCGTCCTCGTCCTTCGGCGCGTCGACGGCAGGGCCGACCGGGGTGACGGCCTCGTCGGTGACGTTCACCGTGGCGGGCCCGGCCGGGATGCTCGCGCTCTCCACCGCGCGCTTGACCTCGAGGTCGACGGTGTCGCGCAGCGTCGACCCGCGCATGAGGCCCGCGGCCACCAGCGCCACGACCGAGCAGACCGCCATGATGAGGAAGATGAGACCCATGCCGTCGCCGTAGCCACTGCGCACGATCTCCTGGAGTGGCGCGGGCAGCGCGCCGATGTCGAGGTCCCCGGTCCCGCTCGCGGCACCGGACTCGTAGCCGGCGGCGGTGAGGCGGCTGACGAGCAGCGAGCCGATGTGCGCGGTGAGGATCGCACCGAGCACCTGGACGCCGATCGCGCCGCCGAGCGACCGGAAGAACGCGACGGCCGAGCTCGCGGCCCCCATGTCCTTGAGGGGCACCGTGTTCTGGACCGCGAGCACGAGGTTCTGCATCGAGGCACCCTGACCGATGCCCATGAGCGCGAGGTAGGCACCGACGAGCCACAGCGGCGTGGACGCCCCGACCGTCGCCATGAGGCCCACACCCAGCGCCTGCACCGAGAGCCCTGCGATGACGTAGCGCTTCCACGTCCCCCTCCGGCTCACCAGCCGCCCGGCGATCGTCGAGGAGAGGAACACGCCGAGCATCATCGGCACCATGAGCAGCCCGGCCGCGGCAGGGCCGTAACCGCGCCCGATCTGGAAGTACTGGCCGAGGAACACCGGCGCGGCGAACATGATGACGCCGACCGAGAAGCTCGCGACGATGCTCAGCGCCGTCGTCCGCTCGGTGAGGATCCACATCGGCACGACCGGCTCCGCCGCACGCCGCTCGACGAGGACGAACACGACCGTACCGAGCACCGCTCCGCCGATCATCGCCGCGCTCGTCCACGACACCCACTCGAAGTACGTGCCGGCGAAGGAGAGCCACAGCAGCAGGAGGGTGACCGACAGGACGATGAGCGCCGAGCCGGTGTAGTCGACCTTCGGCTTGCGCCGGGTGCTCGGCGGCACGACCAGGCGCCGGTGCAGCACCCAGATCGCGATGAGCGAGAACGGGATGGCGCTCCAGTACGTCCAGCGCCAGCCGAGCCACGGGGTGTCGACGATGACCCCACCGATGAGCGGCCCGGACACGGTCGCCACGGCCATGACCGCGCCCATGTAGCCGTTGTACCGGCCGCGCTCCCGCGGGGAGATGATCGAGGCGATCGTCACCTGGACGAGCGCCATCTGCGCGCCCATCCCCACGCCCTGGACCACCCGGAACGCGATGAGCATGTTCGGGTCCTGCGCCATCCCGGCGAGCAGCGAGCCCACGCTGAACAGCCCGATCGCCATGAGGAGGAGCTTCTTCTTGTCGAAGAGGTCGGCGAGCTTGCCGAAGATCGGGGTGCTCGCCGTCGAGGCGAGCAGGGCCGCGGTGACGATCCACGTGTACTGCAGCTGGGAGCCACCGAGGTCGGCGATGATCACCGGCAGCGCGTTGCCGACGATCGTGCCCGAGAGCATGGCGACGAACAGCGCCAGGAGCAGGCCGGTCAGGACCTTCATGACCTCGCGGTGCTTGGTCTCCTCGGCCGGGCCCCGGCGGCTGCCGCCGAGCCTCCCGCGGCGGGACGGACGCGCCATCAGCGGCCCACCTCCTGTGCCGCGTCGAGGAACCGGGAGACCGTCCCGAGCGTCGCGTTGAGGTCGGCGACCTCGTCCTCGTCCCACCCGGCGAGCGCCTCCTGCAGATGACGACGGCGCAGCCGCCGCACCTCGGCGAGCGTCTCCTCACCGCGCTGCGTCAGGCGGATGAGGGTGGCACGCCCGTCGGCCGGGTCGGGCCTCCGCTCGACGTTGCCGCTCTGCTCGAGCTGGCTCACGTGCCGGCTGATCACCGACGGGTCGACGAGCAGCTCCTCGGCGAGGTCGCTCATCCGCGACTCCCCGAGTCGTGCGGCGACGGCGAGCACGGTCACCTGGGCGGCCGGCAGACCGGACTCCCGGTAGACCCGCAGGGTGAGGTTGCGGTGGCGGCGGGCGACGTCGGCGAGGGCGTCGATGAGGCCCTCGAGAGCGTCGGTCGGAGCAGAGGTCACGATGCACGATTCTAACTGTTACATGCTGCATGCATCTATCTGCGGACGGGGTGACCTCCGTCTCCGGACCGGGGCGCCGGGCCCGGTCAGTGGTCGCGCAGCGCCGTGACGAGCTCGTCCTTCGTCATGCTCGACCGGCCCTCGATGTCGAGCTCGCTGGCACGCCGGCGGAGCTCCTCGACGGTCCAGTCCTCGTAGGACCCGGACCGGCCACCCTTCGCGCCCACCTCCCCGCGCGAGCGGTTCGCGGCGGCGTTGGCGATCCGCGCCGACTTCTCCTTGGAGTTCCACTCCTCCCGCAGCGCCTCGTAGAGCTCCTCGTCCTTGACGCTCGGGCCGGGGTCCTGCTTCGCGGGCATGGTCGCCTCCTTCTCCTCGGGACGAACAGGATCGGCCGGGGCACGGGCGATCGCATCCGCTGTGTCCACCCGCGGGTGGACCCGCAGCCTCCACCCGGGAGTGGATGCCGCCGTCCTGCGGTCAGCCTGCTACCCGACGCGGCGAGGACCTCCCCCGCCCCAGGCTGGCCGTATGACCGCACACGCCTTCGCCTCGCCCCCTCCGACCCGAGCCGCGGTGCCCGTGCTGCGGGCCCGCGGCCTCACCAAGACCTACGGGATGACCCACGCTCTCGCCGGCGTCGACCTCGACCTGCTCGCCGGGCAGTCGGTGGCCGTCATGGGCGCCTCCGGCTCCGGGAAGACCACCCTGCTCCACTGCCTCGCCGGGATCGTCCGGCCGAGCAGCGGCAGCGTCGTCCTCACCACGAGCCAGGGCAGTGTGGAGGTGAGCGCCCTGCCCGACTCCCAGCGCTCGCGCCTGCGCCGCGAGCGCCTCGGCTTCGTCTTCCAGGAGGGCCTGCTCATCCCCGAGCTCACCGCGGTGGAGAACGTCGCCCTCGCGCTCATGCTCCGCGGGGTGCCCCGGCCCGCGGCCGAGCACCACGCCGGGCTGTGGCTGCAGCACCTCGGCCTGGCCGGCATGGAGGACCGTCGCATCGGTCAGCTCTCCGGCGGGCAGGCCCAGCGGGTCGCGATCGCGCGCGCCCAGGTGACGGGGGCCGAGGTCGTCTTCGCCGACGAGCCCACCGGCGCCCTCGACCACGCCACCTCCCGGGAGGTCATGCACGCCCTCCTGCAGGCGACGGTCGGCGGGGGCCGCACCGTCGTCGTCGTCACCCACGACGACGCGGTCGCCGCCCAGTGCCAGCGCGTCGTGCGGCTGCGCGACGGCCGGGTCGTCGCCGACTCCCTGGAGCAGGCGTGAGCACGCCCGCGACGCCCGCCCCTCCCCCGCCGCCCGCCGGGGACCGCGGCCCGGTCGTCCTCCGGGCCGCCCGGCTCTTCGCCCGCCGCGACAGCCGCACCTCGGCAGTGCTCGTCCTGCCGGTCGTGGCCTTCGCGACGACGACGACGCTGCTCCTCGTCGTCCTCGCCGGCGCCATGTCCTTCCTCCGGTGGGACGACGACCTCGCGGTGACCTACCAGCTGCTCGCGGCGCTGGCCGTCGTCCTCCTCGTCGTCCCGCTCGCCTCGCTCGGGGGCGCGGCAGCGCGGCTCTCGGCACGTCGCCGGGACGACCGGCTCGCCACGCTGCGACTGCTCGGCGCCACGACGGCCACCGTCGCGCGGATGACCGTGCTCGAGTCCGCCGCGGTGGCGCTCGTGGGTGCCGTCGTCGGCGTCGTCGGCTACGTCCTCGTCGCGCCCTTCGTCCAGCTCGTCCACTTCCGGGGCGAGCCGATCGGCGGGGCGTTCTGGCTCGCGCCCTGGGTCGTCGCCGCCGCTGTCGCCGCGGTCGTGCTGCTGGCCGCGGTGAGCGCGGTCGTCGGGCTGCGGCAGGTGAGCATCTCCCCGCTCGGGGTCCGGCGTCGGCAGGACGTCCCGCGGATCGGGTGGGCCCGTGCCGTCGTCAGCGCCGTCGTCATCCTCACCGTCATCCTGGCGATGCAGGGCGAGTACGCCGATCTCGCGGTCCTCGTGGCCGTCGTCCTCGGCGGGTTCGCGGCGGCGCTCGGCGTGCTCAACCTCCTCGGCCCGTGGGTGGTCTCGGTCATCGCACGGCGTCAGGTGCGTCGAGCCGACCGCCCGGAACGGCTGCTCGCCGCACGGAGCATGGCCCAGTCCCCCAAGGCGGTGTGGCGACAGGTGAGCGGCGTCGTCATGGCGTGCTTCGTCGCCGTCGTCGCCGGCAGCGGCGTCGCCACCATGGCGATGGCGGACGACATGCCCAGCCACAAGGACCAGCTCCTCCTCGTGGACGTGCAGACCGGCATCCTCATCACCGTCGTCGCGAGCTTCCTCATGGTCGCCGCCTCGGCCGGCGTCACACAGGCGGCCGAGGTCCTCGACCGGGGCGAGCTCTACCGCAGCCTCGACAAGCTCGGCGTGCCCGAGGCGACGATGGTCGCGGCGCAGCGACGCACGATCATGACCCCGCTCGTCGTCATCACCGCGATCTCCGTGGTGCTGTCCGCGACGCTCGTGCTGCCGCTCGTCGGGATCGCCGTCGTCACCGCGCCGGTGAGCGTGCTCGTCACGGCGGGCTGCATCGTCGCCGGCGTGCTCCTCGTCCGGCTCGGGGTCACGACCTCACGGACCGTGCTGCGCGGCGTGCTCGCGGAGGGACGGTCGTGACCGCCGCGATCGACCGGGGCGCCTGGGCGGCCCCACGTCCCGGGAGCCCGGTCGCCGACGAGCCGCAGACGCCCGGCAGGGGCCGCGCGCTCACCTGGCTCCTCCTCTTCCTCCTCGGCACCGGGCTCGTCGCGGTCGGCCTCGCCCTCGGGCTGGGGGCGGTGTGGGAGGACCTCTTCGCGTGGGCGCTGCCGCGCGTCGCCGGCGAGCCGTTGCCCGGCTGACCCCGGCAGCCCCGAAGCATGCCGGTGGCCGGGCTCCGCGGAGCCCGGCCACC
>NZ_VDFS01000039.1:13320-52550 GCF_006151955.1 Georgenia sp. 311
AGCTCGGCCCCTGCCTTGCCGTCACGGGTGATGACGAGGACGGTGTCGTCACCGGCGATCGTGCCGATGACCTCGGGAAGGACGGCGGTGTCGACCGCGGAGGCGAGCAGCTGCGCGGCGCCCGCGGGGGTGCGCAGGACGACCAGCGCGTCGGCGCGGTCCGCGGAGACGAGCAGCTCGCTGCACCAGCGCGCCAGGCGCGCGACGCCGTGCCCCTCCCCGGGGGCCACGGGCGGGGCCATGGCGCCGGCGGCGCCCTCCTCCGGCAGCGCGTAGACCTGCCCGCCGCCGGGCAGGGTGATCTTCCCGGCGCGCAGCTCGACGAGGTCGCGCGAGAGGGTCGCCTGGGTCACCTGGACGCCGTGGGAGGCAAGCTGGGCGCTGAGCTCCCCCTGGGAGGAGATGCGCTGCTGGGACAGGAGTCGGGCGATGAGCGCGTGGCGTGCCGCCCGGGTGACCGGGATGCTCACCGGGCTGCCTCCTCCAGGAGGTGGACGAGCACGGCCTTCTGCGCGTGGCGACGGTTCTCGGCCTCGTCCCAGATGACGGACCGGGGGCCGTCGACGACGTCGGCGGTCGCCTCCATGCCCCGGTAGACCGGCAGGCAGTGGAGGAAGACGGCGTCCGCGCCGCGCGCCATGAGCCGCTCGTCCACCCGGTAGGGCACGAACGGGGACTCCCGCTCCCCCGCCTCGGCCTCCTGCCCCATCGAGACCCACGTGTCGGTGGCGACGGCGGTGACGCCGTCGACGGCCTCGTCGGGGTCGGTGGTGACGAGCACGCTGCCCCCGGTGAGCGCCGCGATCTCCCGCGCCCGCTCGACCACGGCGGGGTCGGGGTTGTAGCCCGCGGGGGCGGCGATGCGCACGTCCATGCCGGCGGTGACGCCGCCGAGGAGGTAGGAGTGGGCCATGTTGTTCGCGCCGTCGCCGAGGTAGGCGAGGGACCGCCCGGCGAGAGCGGGACCCTCGGCGGCCAGGCCGCCGCGGTGCTCGGCGACGGTCTGGAGGTCGGCGAGCACCTGGCACGGGTGGAACTCGTCGGTGAGCGCGTTGACCACCGGCACCGCGCTCACGGCGGCGGCGCGGTCGAGGTTCTGCTGGCCGAAGGTGCGCCAGACGATCGCGGCGACCTGCCGGTCGAGCACCCGCACGGTGTCCTCCACCGACTCCCCGCGGCCCACCTGGGTGCCGGCGGCGTCGAGCACGAGCGGGTAGCCGCCGAGCTCGTGGATGCCGACGGAGAAGGAGACCCGGGTGCGGGTGGAGGCCTTGTCGAACATGACGGCCACGGCCTTGCCCTCCAACGGGCGGGGCGCGACGGCGCCGGCCTTGAGGTCGAGGGCGAGGGCGAGGACGGAGCGCTGGGCGTCGACGGTCAGGTCGTCGTCACGCAGGAAGTGGACGGTCATGCGGAGCCTCCGGCGTCGAGCACGGCGGGCAGGTCGGCGAGGAAGCCGGCGGCCTGCTCCGGGGTGAGGATGAACGGCGGTGCCAGTCGGATCGCGTCGGGCGCCACCGGGTTGACGATGTAGCCGGCGTCCAGCGCCGCGCGCGCGACGTCCTGGGCGACCGGCCGGGTGAGGGTGAGGGCCAGGAGCAGCCCCTCCCCCCGGACCCCGGACACGAGCGGGTGCTCCAGGGCGGTGGCCCCGTCGACGAGCTGGCGGCCCCGCTCGGTGACGGCGTCGAGCAGGCCGTCACGCTCGATGACGTGCATCGTCGCGAGCGCCGCGGCGGAGGCGACCGGGTTGCCGCCGAAGGTCGTGCCGTGCTGGCCCGGTCCCAGGAGCGTGGCCGCGTGCTCACCGAGGGCGACGACGGCGCCCACGGGCAGCCCGCCGGCCATCCCCTTGGCGAGGACGACGACGTCGGGCACGACGCCGCCTCCGATGTGGTCGTGGTGGTGGGCCATCCAGCGCCCGGTGCGGCCCATCCCGGTCTGCACCTCGTCCAGGACGAGGAGCGCGCCGTGGCGGGAGGTGAGCTCGCGGGCCGCGGCGAGGTAGCCGGGGGGCAGCGGACGCACGCCCGCCTCGCCCTGGACGGGCTCGAGGACGAGGGCGGCGACGTCGTCGCCCATGGCGGCGGCGAGCGCATCGACGTCACCGAAGGGCAGGTGCTCGACGCCGCCGGGCAGCGGCTCGAACGGCTCGCGGTAGGCGGCCTTGTGGGTGAGCGCGAGCGCGCCCATCGTCCGGCCGTGGAAGGCCCCCTCGAGGGCGAGGATGCGGGGGCGGGCGGCCCCGCCGTGCCGGCGGGCCAGCTTGAAGGCACCCTCCATCGCCTCGGTGCCGGAGTTCGCGAGGAACACCCGCGAACCGGCGGGCGCCCCGCCCGGCTCGACGACCTCGAGCAGCCGCTCGGCGAGGTGTACCTGGGTGGGGGTGGCGAAGAAGTTCGACACGTGCCCGAGCGTCCCGAGCTGGGCGGAGACGGCCGAGACGAGCGTGGGGTGGGCGTGGCCCAGGGAGTTGACCGCGATGCCCGCGAGCAGGTCGAGGTAGCGGCGGCCGTCGGCGTCCCAGACCCACGCACCCTCCCCGCGCACGAGGACGCGCTGCGGGGGCCCGAACGTGTTCATGAGCGCGTGGGAGTAGCGCTCGGCCCACACGGTCGTCGACTGCTGGGTCTCGGGGACGATGTCGGTCACGGTGCCTCCGGGTGGGTGGACTGGCGGCCCCAGTCGGGCAGGACGAGGGTGCCCACGCCCTCGTCGGTGAAGATCTCCAGCAGCATCGAGTGGGGCAGGCGGCCGTCGACGATGTGCGCCTGCGGGACACCGCCGCGCACCGCCCGCAGGCAGGCCTCCATCTTCGGCACCATGCCCGACTCGAGGTCGGGGAGCATGAGGCTGAGCTCGTCGGCGTGGATGCGCCGGACGATCGAGGAGCGGTCGGGCCACGCGCGGTACAGGCCCTCGACGTCGGTGAGGACGACGAGCTTGCGCGCCCCGAGGGCGATGGCGAGCGCCGCGGCCGCGGTGTCGGCGTTGACGTTGAGCACCTGGCTGCGGTCGGCGACGTCGGGCGCGATCGTCGAGATCACCGGGATGCGCCCGGCGGCGAGGAGGTCCTCGACGGCGGCGGGGTGGACCTCGACGACGTCGCCGACGAGCCCGACGTCCACCGGCTCACCATCGACGACGGCGGTGCGGCGCTCGGCGCGCAGCAGGCCGCCGTCCTCGCCGGAGATGCCGACGGCGTGCGCCGTGCGCTCGTTGAGCAGGGAGACGAGGTCGCGCTGCACCTGGCCGGTGAGGACCATGCGGACCACGGCCATCGCCTCGGGGGTCGTCACCCGCAGCCCGCCGCGGAACTCGGTGGCGATGCCCAGCGTGTCGAGCATCGTGGAGATCTGCGGGCCGCCGCCGTGGACGACGACCGGCTGCATGCCGACCTGGTGGAGGAAGAGGATGTCGGCCGCGAACGCGCGCTGGAGCTGCTCGTCGACCATCGCGTTACCGCCGTACTTGACGACGACGCGGGTGCCGGCGAACCGCTCGAGCCACGGCAGGGCCTGGAGCAGGACCTCGGCCTTCTGCTCGGGGCGGAGGCTGTGCGGGAGCTCGGTCATGTCGAGTACGCGCTGTTCTCGTGGACGTAGTCGTGGGTGAGGTCGTTGGTCCAGACGGTGACGGGCGGGGCGTCACCGGCGTGCAGGGCGACCTCGATGTGGACCTCGCGGCTGCCCGCGAGGTCGACGAGCGAACGGTCATCCCCCACGCCGCCGGCCCGGCAGACCTGGACACCGTTGACGGTGACGTCCAGGGCGAGCGGGTCGTACGGGGCGACGTCCTCGGGGACGGTCCCGGCCGAGGCGATGATGCGACCCCAGTTGGGGTCGTTGCCGAAGATCGCGGTCTTGACGAGGTTGGAGCGGGTGATCGCCCGGGCGACGGCGAGGGCCGCGGGCTCGCTGGTCGCCCCCGTGACGGTGACGGCGACGTCGTGGCTGGCGCCCTCGGCGTCGGCGACGAGCGCGCGGGCGAGCTGCCGGGCCGCCTCGGTGAGCGCGTCCTGGAAGCGCTGCGGGTCCGGGCGCACGCCGCTGGCGCCGGACGCGAGGAGGACGACGGTGTCGTTCGTCGACATCGCGCCGTCGGAGTCGACGCGGTCGAAGGTGAGCCGGGTGGCCTCACGGAGAGCGGCGTCGGCCTGCTCGGTGTCGAGCTCGGCGTCGGTGGTGAGGACGCAGAGCATGGTCGCCAGGGCCGGGGCGAGCATGCCCGCGCCCTTGGCCATGCCGCCCACCGACCAGCCCTCCCCCTCGACGTGCACGGTCTTGGCGACGGTGTCGGTGGTCATGATCGCCTCGGCGGCGTCGGGGCCGCCGTCGGCGGACAGGGCCGCTGCCGCGGCGGTGACACCCGCGGTCAGCGCCGGCATGTCGAGCCGCTCGCCGATGAGGCCGGTGGAGCAGACGACGACGTCCCCGGCGGAGACGCCGAGGAGCTCCCCGACGTGCTCGGCCGTCCGGTGGGTGTCGAGGAAGCCCTCGGGCCCGGTGCAGGCGTTCGCACCGCCGGAGTTGAGGACGACCGCGCGGGCGATCCCGTCCCCGACGGCGGTGCGCGACCACACGACCGGCGCGGCGACGACGCGGTTGGTCGTGAACACGGCGGCGGCGACGGCCGAGGGGCCGTCGTTGACGACGAGCGCGACGTCCTTGCCGCCACTGCTCTTGAGGCCGGCGGCGACGCCGGCGGCCCGGAAGCCCCGGGGGGCGGTGACGGTCACGGGGCGACTCCCACGGTGGTCAGGCCCCGGCCCTCCGGCAGGCCGAGGGCGAGGTTCATCGACTGGACGGCGGCACCGGCGGTGCCCTTGACGAGGTTGTCGATCGCGCAGACGGCGACGACGCGCCCGGCCCGCTCGTCGACGGTCACCTGGACGTGGGCGGTGTTCGCGCCGAGGGTCGCCGCCGTCGTCGGCCACTGCCCCTCGGGGAGCAGGCGGACGAACGTCTCCCCGGCGTAGGCGTCCTCCCACGCGCGGCGGATGTCGGCGGCGCTCGCGGCGGCCGCGAGCGGCGCGGTGACGGTGGCGAGGATGCCGCGGGCCATCGGCACGAGGGTGGGGGTGAAGGAGAGCCGGACGCTCGCGGCGCCGGCGCGGCGCAGGTTCTGCTCGATCTCCGGGACGTGACGGTGGGTGCCGCCGACGGCGTAGGGCGTCGCGGTGCCCAGGCCCTCGCTGGCGAGCAGGTGCGGCTTGAGCGACTTTCCCGCCCCGGAGTACCCGTTGGCGAGGACGGCGACGACGTCGGACGGGTCGACGACGCCGGCGCTCACGCCGGGCTGGAGGGCGAGGGTGATCGCGGTGACGTTGCAGCCGGGGACGGCGACGGTGCGCGCCGTGCGCAGGACCTCGCGCTGCGCGGCGGCGGTGCCTGTCTCCCCCGCGTGGCGTAGCTCGGGCATGCCGTAGGGCCAGGCGCCGGCGAAGGTGCCGCCGTAGAAGTGCTCCCAGTCCGCGGCGTCCTCGAGGCGGTGGTCGGCGCCGCAGTCGAGGAGGAGGGGCGTGGGGCCCTCGAGCGTCTCGAGCGCGGCGGTGAGCTCACCGGAGGCGCCGTGGGGCAGGGCGAGGACGACGACGTCGTGCTCCGCCAGGCGCGCCGGGTCGGTCGGCTCGATGACGCGGCCCGCGAGAGGCAGCAGGTGGGGCTGGTGCTTGCCGAGGAGGTCCCCGGCGCTGGAGCTCGCGGTGAGCGCGCCGATCTCGACGTCGGGGTGCGCGAGGAGCAGTCGCAGGACCTCACCACCCGCGTACCCGCTCGCACCGGCTACGGCCACAGACACAGTCACCCGTATAACTATACACGCCCCTGCATGCACGAAGGCACCACCCCCCGGCCCCCTGCCCGGACGAACGTCCCTGGCGCTCCGTCGTGAGCCGGGTCACAGTGGGGTATGCGAATCCTCGTCGTCTCCGCCTCGAAGCACTCGGCCACCTCCGAGATCGCCGCGGCGATCTCGACGGGGCTGGAATCACTCGGCCACACGGTCCGGCACGAACCCGCCCAGAGCGCCGACATCGGCGACGCCGAGGCCGTCGTCCTCGGCTCCGCCGTCTACATGTCGCGCTGGATGGCGCACGCGCGCGACTTCGCCGAGCGGCACGCCGCCGAGCTGGCCAAACTGCCCACCTGGGTGTTCTCCGTCGGCCTGGCCGGAGCCGAGGCCGACGAGCCGGAGAAGGTCGAGCCGCGGATCGTCGCGGCCGTCGACCCGGTCGGGACCGCGACCTTTGCCGGCCGCATCGACCCGGAGCTGCTCAACTTCCGCGAGCGCTCGGTCGCCCGGCTCGTCAAGGCGCCGCAGGGGGACCTGCGCGACTGGGACGCCGTCGACGCCTTCTCCCGCCGCATCGACGCCGAGCTCGCCGAGCACCTCGCCCCCGGCAGCTAGGACGCCGGTCCTCGCCGGTGCGTACGGCGTCAGGACCGGACGGTGAGGACGGGCGGCAGGTCGAGGTAGCTGGCGTACCGCGCGGCGGCCGCCTCGAGGGCCGCGAGCTCCACAGGACCGAGTGGGCGGTAGGCCTCGACGTCGAACCGGACCGTGCTCCCCAGCGTGCGTCGCATGCTGCCGACGATCTGGCCGCCGACGAGGGCGATCCCGATCGCCGTCTCGCGCCCCCGCGGCACGATGCCGGCGACGTCGAGCACCATCCGGCTGTCCTGGTAGCCGCGGTAGATCTCGTCGAGCAGCAGGAGCAGGTGCCCGGCGGGCTCCTGCTCCTCCCCCGACGGCGGGGCGCCGGCGGGGTCGTGCCAGAACGTCCGCCCGTCGTGCTCGAAGGAGGCGAGCCGGTGGCGGCTGGCGGCGATCGCCCGGCGCGCGTCGGTGAGGGTGAGCGTGGCCCAGTAGGCGAGGTCGCGCTCGGTGGCCGGTCCGTGACCGCCGAGATAGCGCCACGCCAGCTCGGCGAGCGCCTCCTCCCGGTCGAACCGGGACGGCGCGACGACGCGGTCGGCGTACCGCGCGTAGGTGTGGGTGGTCCCGCGCTCGCGGCCGCTGACGATCAGCCGGTCGAGCTCGAGCAGGCCGAGGAAGAGCATGAAGGCGTGGCCGGTGAGGGCGATCCCGTGCGCGGCGACCACAGCGGCGAGCTCGGTGCGGTCACGGTCCGGCTCGGTGGCGAGGTGCTCGAGGACGACGACGCCCGCCCGGTCGAGCACAGCGGACGTCAACCCCAGGTCGGCGAGCTGACGCTCGAAGACGGGGCGGTTGCGCGGCGCGGTGAGCCGCAGCAGCCAGTCGACATCGGCCGCGGCGACGTAGTGCCAGGTGGGCCGCAGGACGTGCGTGCGCACCACCGCCCCCTCGGCGAGCAGCTCGTCCAGCTCGCCCGCGGTGCGGCCGGAGGTGCGGGAGGCCACCGACCAGCCGGACTGGCCCCGGTTCTCGGCCTGGACGGCGAGCAGGCCGGTGACGACGTCGAGCACCGAGCCGTGGTGCGGGGCGACGAGTCGCTGGGTCGCCAGGCGCCACCGGGCGACGTCCCTGTCGGTGAGCATGCGCCGACCCTAGGGGCCGATGCGGTCATCTCGTGACCGCTTCTGCGGTGCTCTCGGGTCGCGGACCGCAGCGGCGTCCAGTTCGATGGGCGCACCTCTACAGCAAGGAGTTGTGCGATGGACACGTGGGTCTGGATCGTCATCGGCGTCATCGTCCTGGCGATCGTCGTCGTGGCCGTGCTCGTGGCAAGCAGGAAGCGCGCCGAGCGGGAGAAGGTCGAGCGTGCCCGGCGCGACGAGGAGAACCGGCAGCGCGCGCGCCACCTGCGCCGCGAGGCCGAGGACCAGGAGATCGAGGCCAAGGAGCGCCACGCGTCCGCCGCGGAGGCGCAGGCCGTGGCAGAGCGGGCGCGGGTGGATGCCGAGCGCAAGGAGCGTGAGGCCCGGGAGCGGGCCGAGTCGGCCGACGAGGTGCGCGAGCGGGTGGAGCAGCAGCGCGCGCAGGCCGACGCGCTCGACCCGGACGTCACGGACGGGTCCACGGGCACCGAGCCCGACCACGAGGCGAGGACCCGGGCCGAGGCGCAGGCAGGGCCCACGGCCCCGGCTCCGGACCCGACTCCGGACCAGGCCCAGGCCGAGCACCCCGCCCACGGGCGGCACGCTGCCGGCGACGCCCCGGAGGCGCCGGCCCGCTGACGGACCAGTGCCGGCCGGACATGGCGACGCCGGGACGTGCCTCGGTGGGCGGGGCACGTCCCGGCGTCGCTGTGCGAGGGGTCAGGCGGGGGGCTTGACCACCCGCAGCCGCCGCTCCTCGGGGGCGAGGCCCCGGGCGGCGAGCGCGCGGAGCGAGTCGGGGGTGTCGGCCCCGACGCGCACGTAGCACCCGGACAGCGCGTCGAGCCCGCCACCGGCGAGCGCGACGACGAGGGCGACGACGTCGGCCGGCTCGGTCCAGTCGGTGCGGTCGGCGTGCATGCACATCGACGTCGTCATGTCGGTGCGCACGACGCCGGGGGCGAGCTCGAAGCTGCGCAGCCCCTGCGCGAAGCCGGCCTCGTGCAGCGCCCCGCCGATACGGAACAGCGCCGTCTTGGACACGTAGTAGGCCGTGGCGTCGACGCCGTCACGGGTGCCCGCGCCGGAGTTGACGTCGATGACCCGACCCCCGCCCCGGGCGAGCATCCCCGGCACGACGGCGCGGGCAAGGAGGAACGGGCCGCGCACGTTCGTCTCGACGACCGACCACCACGTCTCGGGGTCGGCCTCCCACAGCGGCACCTCGGGGTCGATGGCGCCGGCGTTGTTCACCAGCAGGTCGATCGACCCGAGCTCGGCCTCGGCGCGCGCGACCGCGCGCTGCACGGCGGCGACGTCGGTGACGTCGGCGGGGAGGACGACCGCGCGCACGCCCGCGGCGCGGACCTCCTCGGCGGTCTCCTCGAGCCTGCGCTCGTCCCGCGCCAGGAGGGCGACGTCGAGCCCGGCGGCGGCCAGGCCCAGGGCCAGGGCCCGCCCGATGCCCCGGGAGGCCCCGGAGACGAGGGCGGTGCGGGCCGCCGGGACCTCAGCCACGGAGCACCGCGCCGACCCGCTCGGCCGCGAGGGCGACGACCCGCTCGCGCACGGCGGCGGTCTCCTCGGCCGTGAGCGTGCGGTCCGGGGCGCGCAGCCGCAGCGCGAAGGCGAGGGACTTCTTGCCCTCGCCGAGCTGCTCGCCGGTGTAGAGGTCGAAGAGCCGGACGTCCTCACCGAGCTCGCCGGCGCCCTCGCGGACGAGGGCGAGCACCTCCCCGGCCGGCACGTCGGCGTCGACGACGAGCGCGATGTCCTCCTTGCTCGGCGGGTAGGTGGAGACGGGCACCGGGACGACCAGCGCGTCCTCACCGGCTGCGCTCAGCGCGTCGAGGTCGAGCTCGAAGGCGACGGCGCCGCGCGGCAGGTCGAAGGCGGCCGCGACGCGCGGGTGCAGGGCACCGGCGTGGCCGACGACGGCGCCTCCCGCACGGACCTCGGCGCACTGGCCGGGGTGCCAGGGGGCGCGCTCGGCGGCAGCGAGCTCGACGCTCACGCCGACGGCCTCGGCGACGGCATGGACGGCGTCGACGGCGTCGGTCCAGTCGGCGGGGCGGCCCGGCCCCTGGACGCCGTCGGGCACGACCTTGCCGGTGATGACGCCCGCGACGTGGCGCGGCTGGCGCGGCACGGCGGCGGCGATGGCGGCGAGCTCGGCGTCCGAGGGACGCCCGCCGACGCCGGGCGAGGAGGCCACGCCCACCCCGGCGGGCCGGGTGACGAGCCCGAGCTCGTAGACGCGGGTGTCCTCCAGGCCGCGGCCGACGTTGCGGCGCGCGGTGTCCAGGAGCGTGTCGAGGAGCGTCGTGCGCATGAGGGGCGCGTCGTCGGCCATGGGGTTGGCCAGGCGCAGCGCGACGCGGCGCTCGTCGTCGGCGGGGAGCTGCTGACGGTCGTGGGTGTCCCCGACGAACGGGTAGGACAGCACCTCGACGAGCCCGAGGTCGGCCAGCGCCCGGGCGACGTCCCGCCGGCGGACCTGGTCGGCGGTGAGGCCGCGCCCTGCGGGGGCCGCGGGCAGGACCGTGGGGATGTTGTCGTAGCCGTCGAGGCGGGCGACCTCCTCGACGAGGTGGGCCGGGCCGACGAGGTCGGGCCGCCAGCTCGGCGGGGTCACGGTGACCACCCCGTCCTCCGGCTCGGAGACGGTGGCGCCGATCTCGCGGAGGAGGGCGACCACGCGCTCGGCCGGGTAGTCCACGCCGGTGAGGCGGCGCGGCTCGTCCAGTCGCATACGCACCGGCGCGGGCCGGGCGGTGCGGTCGAGGTCGGAGACGGCCGGGTCGGCGGTGCCGCCGCCGTACTCGACGAGCAGGTCGACGGCGCGCTGCGCGGCGACGGCCTGCAGCCGCGGGTCGACGCCGCGCTCGAAGCGCTTGGCGGCCTCGCTGGGCAGCTTGTGCCGGCGGGCGGTGCGCGCCACGGAGACCGGGTCGAAGTGCGCGGCCTCGATGAGGACGTCGGTCGTCGTCGCGCTCACCTCGGTCTCGGCGCCGCCCATGACGCCGGCGAGCCCGAGGACGCGCCCGCCGAGCTCGCCGTCGGGCGAGTCGGTGATGAGGAGGTCCTCGATGTGCAGGGTGCGGCGCACGTCGTCGAGGGTGGTGAGCTCGTCCCCCACCCGGCCGCGGCGCACCATGATCGGCGCGTGGACGGTGGCGAGGTCGTAGGCGTGCAGCGGCTGCCCGAGGTCGAGCATGACGTAGTTCGTCACGTCGACGGCGAGGGAGATCGGGCGCATCCCGGCCTGGGTGAGCCGTTCGGTCATCCACGCCGGGGAGGGCGCCGAGGGGTCGATGCCGCGCACGATGCGGGTGACGAAGCGGTCGCAGCCGACGTTGCCGGCGATGGGCGCGGCGTCGTCGACCTCGACGGGGAAGCCGTCCTCGGTCGCGGCGGGCGGCGTCCCCCCGGGGAGGTTCTCCGCCAGCCCGGGGTCGGTGAAGGCCGCGCCGGTGGCGTGGGAGTACTCCCGCGCGATGCCGCGCATGGCGAAGCAGTAGCCACGGTCGGGGGTGACGTTGACCTCGAGCACCTCGGCGCCCAGGCCGAGCAGGGCGATGGCGTCGGAGCCCGGGGCGGGGACCTCGGTGCCGGGGAGGAACTCGCGCAGCACGATGATGCCGGAGTGGTCCTCGCCGAGGCCGAGCTCGCGGGCCGAGCAGATCATGCCGTCGGAGGTGTGGCCGTAGGTCTTGCGGGCGGCGATGTGGAAGTCGCCGGGCAGCGTGGTGCCGGGCAGCGCGACGACGACGTCGTCCCCGACGGTGAAGTTGTGCGCGCCGCAGACGATGCCCCGCGAGGGGACGTCCGCGGGCTCCTTGCCCTCACCGGGGGCGTCGTTGTGCTCCGGGCCGACGTCGACCCGGCAGTAGTTGATCGACTTGCCGTTCTTGTGCTCCTCGGTCACCACGGAGAGCACGCGGCCGACGACGAGCGGGCCGGTCACGGCGGGCGGGATGATCTGCTCGGGCTCCAGGCCGACGCGCACGAGGTCCGCGGCGAGGTCGGCGGCGGTGGTGCCCGGTGCGACGGTGACGTGCTCGGCGAGCCAGCTGAGCGGGACGTACGGCATGGTCAGTGCCCCTTTCCGGTGGTGCCGAACTGGAGGGAGAAGCGCATGTCGCCCTCGACGATGTCGTGCATGTCGGCGATGCCGTGGCGCAGCATGAGGGCGCGTTCGGTGCCGACACCGAAGGCGAAGCCGGTGTACTCCTCGGGGTCGATGCCCGCGGCGAGGAGCACCTGCGGGTTGACCATGCCGCAGCCGCCCCACTCGATCCAGCCGGCGCCGCCCTTCTTCTGGGGGAACCACAGGTCCATCTCGGCGCTCGGCTCGGTGAAGGGGAAGAAGCTCGGGCGCAGGCGGGTGCGGGCCTCGGGGCCGAACATCGCGCGGGCGAAGTGGTCGAGGGTGCCCTTGAGGTGGGCCATGGTCAGGCCCTTGTCGACGGCGAGCCCCTCGACCTGGTGGAACACCGGGGTGTGGGTGGCGTCGAGGGCGTCGTTGCGGAACACCTTGCCGGGGCAGGCGATGTAGATCGGCAGCTCGCGGCTGAGCATGGTGCGCGCCTGGACCGGGGAGGTGTGGGTGCGCAGGACGAGGCCGGGGGTCTCCTGCTCGGCGGTGCCCTGGACGTAGAAGGTGTCGGCCATCTGGCGGGCCGGGTGGTCCGGGCCGTGGTTGAGCGCGTCGAAGTTCAGCCACTCGTGCTCGACCTCGGGGCCCTCGGCGATGTCCCAGCCCATGGAGACGAAGAAGTCGCCGATCTCCTCCTGGATGGTCTCCAGGGGGTGGCGGGCGCCGCGCGGACGACGCTCGACGGGCAGGGTGACGTCGACCCGCTCCTCGCGCAGCCGGCGCTCCTCCTCCTGCGCCTCGAGCTCGCTCTGGCGGGCGGCGATCGCCTGCTGGAGCCGGCCGCGCGCCTGGCCGAGGAGCTTGCCCGCGGTCGCCTTGTCCTTGGGGTCGAGGCGCCCGATCTCGCGGTTGGCGAGGGTGAGTGGGGCGGCGTCGCCGGTGTGCGCGAGCCGCGCCGTCTTGAGCTCCTCGAGGGTGGCAGCCGCGGCGAGGGCGGCCAGGCCGGCCTCGACGGCTGCCGCGACGCCGTCGGCGTCGAGGGGGGACAGAGGTGAAGTGGTCATGCGAACCTTCCGAGCGTCGTCGTGCCTGTCGGCATCCAGCACAGGACTGTAGTCGTGGTGCCCGCTCGGGCTCGGGGGCGTCCGCTACGGTGCGGAGCCGGGGCGCCTCAGCGCTGGGCCCGAACGGGCCTGCTAAATCGGCTCTCACCCCACATGCGCCCCACCTTACCGGCCGCCCTCCCGGGGGGCGTGCGGAGTTGCCGAGGTCACGCCTGCTCGCCCGTGAGCGGCAGCCTCGCCCTGACCTCGTGGAGCGGGCCGCCGCTGCGGCCGGCCCCAAGGTGGGACTCGACGAGCTCGACCTCCCGCGCCGTCCACTCCGGGCCGCGGTAGACGGACAGGGCGCGGGCGACCGCGGGCAGGTCGACGGCAGGACCACGCCCCGGACGACGGTCGCCGCGGCCCGAGCGCCGCCGGCGGTCGGACCTCTCCCGCTGTGCGCGGGCACTGAGCCGGGCGACGGTGAGGTGCGCCCGGTGCCGGTCGCGGGGCTCGAGGCGCGAGATGTCCTCCCCCGCCGCCTCGACCCGACCCATGAGGAGGGTGAGGGCCCGCTCGTCTCCGTCGACGACGCGGACCCCCACCCAGAGGGTCGCGCCGGAGAAGACGCCCGCGCCGGCGAGCTGTACCTGCAGCGGCGCGGTGCTCGCGGTGACGGCGCCGAGCGCCTCGGCGAGGTCGTCGAGCGCGCCGTCGGGCACCTCGCCGTAGAACGCGAGCGTGACGTGGCGCTGCTCGGGCGGGACCCAGCGCAGCGGCGGCGGCCCGGCGTCGAGGGAGCCGGGGGCGACGCCGTCGAGGGCGTGGGCGAGGTGCTCGAGCACCTCGGCCGGGGGCCGGAAGGAGGCGAAGAGCCGCATGCCGCCATCCCACCACGGCCGGCCGACCGACCCCACCTCTGGGACGCCCCTTTGCGGTGCGCCGGGTCGGCTGCAGGGGGTGTCCCCGGGCCGGGAGGGGTGTCCCAGGCGGTTGTGTGGGGGCGGGGCTGGGTCAGTCGGGGGCGCGGCGCTGGGCACGCGCGGAGGCGTAGAGGCACAGCGTCGCGGCCGTCGCGACGTTGAGGGACTCGGCCAGCCCGTGGATGGGCACCCGCACGACGGCGTCGGCCAGGTCCCGCTCCTCGGGGCGCAGTCCGTGGGCCTCGTTCCCGAAGAGCCAGGCGGTGGGCCGGCGCAGGTCCGGCACGACCGCGTCGGGCACGGGGGCGAGGGCGGCGTCGGCGAGGTCGTCGACGTCCCACTCACCGTCCGCGGCGGCCGCGAGCACCTGGAGGCCGTCGGCGCGCAGCCGGGCCGTCGTCGCGACGAGGTCCTCCACCGGCACGACGGGCAGGTGGAACAGCGACCCGGCCGTCGACCGGACGACCTTGGGGTTGTGCGGGTCCGCGCTGTCCGGGCCGAGGACGACGGCGTCGGCCCCGGCGGCGTCGGCAGCGCGGACGATGGTGCCGAGGTTGCCCGGGTCCGCCGCCCACGGCAGGACGGCGACCAGCCGCAGCGGCCCGGCGGGCAGCGCGACGTCGGGCTCGGTGCGGACGACGGCGAGCGCGCCCTGGGCGTCCCCGCTCATCGCCGCGAGGACCTCGGGGGTGGCGAGGTGGACGTGGCGCACGGTCACGCGTGCCTCGGCGAGGATCTCGGGGTGGCGGTCGGCCGCCTCCTCGGTGAGGTAGAGGTCGCGCACCCGCTCGGGCGCGTGCCGGACCACCTCACGCACGCCCTGCGGGCCCTCGACGAGGAACTGGCCGTGGCGCCGACGTGCCGAACGCCCGGACAGCCGCTTGACCATCGCGACCCGATCGGATCGGGGGTTGGTCAGCAGGTCCGGGCGTTCGGTCATCGAAGGTGTCAGGCGACGGGCGCGTTGACGTCCTCGGGAAGGTTCGCCTTGGCGAGCTCGACGAGCTTGGCGAAGGCAGCCGGCTCGTTGACCGCGAGCTCGGCGAGCATGCGGCGGTCGACCTCGACACCAGCGGCCTTGAGGCCCTGGATGAAGCGGTTGTAGGTCATGCCCTCGGCGCGGACCGCAGCGTTGATGCGCTGGATCCAGAGCCGGCGGAAGTCACCCTTGCGCGCCTTGCGGTCGCGGTAGTTGTAGGTGAGCGAGTGGGTGACCTGCTCCTTGGCCTTGCGGTACAGGCGCGAGCGCTGGCCGCGGTAACCGCTGGCCCGCTCGAGGGTCGTCCTGCGCTTCTTGTGGGCGTTGACCGCCCGCTTGACGCGTGCCACGTCTTGTCTCCTTAGTAGTGGGGCGGCTTACTTGCCGAGCAGCTTCTTGATCCCGGGGGCGTCAGCCGCCGAGACCGCCTTGTCCAGGGCCAGGCGGCGGGTGCGCCGGCTGGACTTGGCCTCGAAGAGGTGCCGGCGGTTCGCCTGCTCGCGCATGAGCTTGCCGCTACCGGTGGTGCGGAAACGCTTCTTGGCACCGGAGTGCGTCTTGTTCTTCGGCATTGTCTCTTCCTTACTCCGGGCCGTGCCCGGGCACGGCCATGTCTGCCGGCTGGCGCCGGTTCCTGGCGTCGCGTAGCGGCTGCTACGCCTCCTGCTCGGTCTGCTCGACCGGCGTCGTCTCGGCCTGCTCGACCGACTGCTCGGACTGCTGGGCCTCGGCGGCCTCGGCCTCCTTGCGCTCGCGGGTGCGGCGCTGCTCGCTCTTCGCCCCGCCCTGCTTCTTCTTGTGCGGGCCGATGACCATGGTCATGTTTCGGCCGTCCAGCCGCGGGGAGCTCTCGATCGAGCCGAGGTCGCTGACGTCCTCGGCGAGGCGCTGCAGCAGGCGCATGCCCATCTCCGGGCGCGACTGCTCACGCCCGCGGAACATGATCATGACCTTGACCTTGTCGCCGCCCTCGAGGAACCGGACGACGTGCCCCTTCTTGGTGGCGTAGTCGTGCGGGTCGATCTTGAGGCGGAACCGGATCTCCTTGAGCGAGGTGTTGGCCTGGTTCCGACGTGCCTCGCGCGCCTTCTGGGCGGACTCGTACTTGAACTTTCCGTAGTCCATGAGCTTGGCCACGGGGGGACGCGCGTCAGGCGCGACCTCCACGAGGTCCAGATCGGCCTCCTGGGCCAGACGCAGTGCGTCCTCGACGCGGACGACACCCACCTGCTCACCGCCCGGTCCCACAAGGCGGACCTCGGGGACTCGGATGCGGTCGTTGATACGGGGCTCGCTGATGTGCTGCTCCTCCTGCTCGTCGCGGTCTGCTTACGAAGAAGGCCTCCGTTCGCAGGTGCGCACGGAGGCCTCGCAGGGTCGCTGCACGGCGGGTGCCGTACGAGGAGACTTGCGTCTCCAACGACCTGGACCCAGCCCCTGTCGCTCTTGCGAGACGGTCGGGACGAGGTGGGAGAGAGCTCCGCTTGCACACCGGAACGTACGTCCCGGTCGGTCAGTCTGAGAGACTAGCACGCATGACCAGCCGCATGCACGGGGCCGAGGGTGCCACGAGCGCCTCCCCCGTCAGCGTACCCGCGGACTTCCCGCCGGGTCCGCCGCCCTCCGCCTCCCCACGTGGGGCAGATCACCGCCCGCGCCGACGCTGGGTGGTGCCCGTCCTCACGGTCGCGCTCGTCCTCGCGCTCGGCGCGAGCGGCTACCTCCTCGTCCTCGCCCGCGCGTGGGAGGACCGCGCCGCGGAGGTCGACGACGTCGCACGGGAGCTCGGGGCCGAGCTCGCCGATGCCCGCACCGACCTGGAGGAGACCCGCGGGACGCTCGCGCTCGTCGAGACCCAGCTCGAGGGCGCGCAGGAGCAGATCCACGAGCTCGCCGACACGGTCGCCCAGACGGGCGACGACCGGGAGGTCCAGCGGCAGGTGGCGGAGTACCAGGGCGAGCTGTTCGCCGCGGCGGCCGGGGTCACCGGCACGATGGCCGGGTGCATCAGCGACCAGCAGGACTACGTGCTGGCGCTCGAGGGCGAGCTCACCCGGCGCGCGCAGGCGGAGCAGGCCTCCCCCTCCCCCGCCCCCACGGACGGCGCCGCGGAGGCCCAGCCCGACCTCCGCTCGCTCCGCGAGGCGCTCGTCACCTCCTGCCAGGAGGCGGCCGAGGCGCACGAGGACCTCACCCGCAGGCTGAGCGACTCATGAGGCGACCCGCCCGCGCCGGGGTGATCGCTGCCGCCACGCTCGCGCTGACGGCCTGCGGGGTCGTGCCGCAGCTGCCCGGCGAGCTGCCGACCGACTACGTCCCCGAGGTCCCCGCCCCCTCCGTCTCCGACCCCGGGGCGCTGTCCGCCGACGGCGTGGACGCCGCCGAGCGCATGGCGGTGCGGATCCGCAACGTCGGGTGCGGGGAGCTGAGCACCGGCTCGGGCTTCGCGCTGGACGAGCGCACCGTCATCACCAACCGGCACGTCGTCGCCGACGCCGACCGGATCCAGATCTCCACCTACGACGGCCGCGAGATCGACGCCGTCTCCGCGAGCGTCGCCGACGTCGCGGACCTCGCCCTGCTCCGCACCGCCGAGCCGCTGGCCACGGTGCCCGGCCTCGCCGAGGTCGACGCCGAGGTCGGCGAGCCGGTGACGGTCGTCGGCTACCCGCGCGGCGGCCAGCTGTCGACGGCGCAGGGGTCGGTGCTCGGCTACGAGCTCGACACCCTCGGCTCGGACCTCGGCATGGTCGGCCGGACGAACGCCCAGGTCGACCACGGCTCCTCGGGCAGCGCCGTCCTCGGCAGCGAGGGCCAGGTGGTCGGCGTCGTCTACGCCATGGACGTGTGGTCCAACAGCTACATGGTGCCGGTGAGCACGCTGCACGACCTCCTCGCCGAGGACGCGTTCGAGCCGCTCACCTCCTGCCGCGAGACCGGCGGCTAGGCCGCCGGGTCCGCCGGCGGGCGCCCCACGACCATCGCGTCCCGCAGCTCCGGGTCGAACACGGCCGCTGTCTGCTCGTCGAGGCGCGCGCCGAGCCCGTCGAGGACGGCGGTGAAGAACGCCCGGGCCGCGGCGGCGTAGACGACGTCGGCGACGTCGGCATCGCTCAGCCCGAGGGCGCGGAGCTCGTCGACGTCGGTCTGCTCGATCGAGGCGGCGTCCGTCGCCACCTTCCCGGCGAACCGCAGGACAGCCTCGTCCACAGGGGAGAGCCCGGCGCCGCCGGCGATGGCACGCACCGCCTCCTCGTCGCCGCACACGTCGCGCAGCGCCGTGGAGTGGGCGGCGGTGCAGTAGGTCGAGCGCACGGCCCGCGCGGCCCCGATGGAGGCGATCTCGTAGCGTCGCCTGTCCATCCCGGAGCGGATGGTGCCGTTGAGGCCGCGCCAGGCGTGAGCGACCTGCGGGCGCGGCGCGAAGCACGCGGCGTAGTTCGGCACGAAGCCCCACACCTCGCGCTCCCCCGCGTAGTACTCCGCGACGTCGGCCTCCTCGGCCCGCCGACCCTCGTCGATGAACATCGACCCAGTGTGCTCCCGCCGGGGAGCCGCGACCAGGGTCAGGAGGGGGCGGTCATCGGGTAGAGCTCGAGGGAGTCGACGCGGTCGGTGAGGACCGGGTCGGCGCTCAGCGCCTCCTGAGCCCGCGTGACGGCGTCCATCATCTGCTCGCGGGTGAGGCCCGGGGCGAGGGCGAGCAGGGCGCGCAGCTCGCTGCGCACGCCGCGCTCGAGGCGCACCGCGGTGAGCTCGGTGATCCCCCGCAGCGCGTTGACGGCCACGGCGGTGAGCTCGGGGTCCTGCCAGGACGGCACCCAGCGCACGTTGTTGACGATCGCCCACACGGCGGGCCGCCCCAGCAGGACCGTCACCGGGCCGGCGGGGTCGAGCACAAGCATGGAGTCGGCGTCCGCGACGGAGGACAGCGCGGCGCGCACGCCCTCGACCGGCACCGGGCGGGCGGTGGCGTCCCAGGCCCGCATCGCGTCGACCGAGCTGAACACCGGGAGCGCCGCACGGCCGTCCGGTGTCCGCACCGAGACCATCGCCGCCGAGGCGCACGCGTCCGCCTGCGGGTCGCCCGACCCGTGCTTGGTGTGGCCGGAGACGGCGCCCTCCTCGTCCCGTCCGGGGTGGGCGTGGGCGACGACGGGCACGAGCACCCGCGCCTCGCGCAGGACGTCGGCGACCGCGACGAGCCGCTCGGTCTCGTCGGTGAGGGCGAGGGCGGCGACGAGCTCGGGCGGTGCCGAGCCGTCGTCGCCGGAGAACGGGTTGGCCTTGAGCGTGCGCCCGGCCCACGGCTGGCCCGCGGAGTCGGCGGTCTCGCTGGGCGTCCGGGCGCCGAGCTTGGCGGCGAGGTCCGGGCGCGGACGCGCGGCGTCACCGCCGCCCGGCATCATCTCGGGAGGCAGCGGCGTCACGGCCGCCCCGCGACGTCCAGTGCCTCGGGCAGGGTGAAGGCCCCGGCGTACAGCGCCTTGCCGACGATCGCGCCCTCGACGCCGGCGTCGACCAGGGTGCGCAGCGCGGCGATGTCCTCGAGGGAGGAGACGCCGCCGGAGGCGACGACCGGCGCCTCGGTGCGCTCGCACACCTCGCGCAGCAGATCGAGGTTCGGTCCGCTGAGCATGCCGTCCTTGCGCACGTCGGTGAGGACGTAGCGGGCGCAGCCGTCGGCGTCGAGCCGGGCGAGCACCTCCCACAGGTCCCCGCCCTCGCGGGTCCAGCCGCGGGCGGCGAGGGTGGTGCCGCGCACGTCGAGCCCGACGGCGATGCGCTCACCGTGACGGGCGATGACCTTGGCGGTCCACTCGGGGTCCTCGAGTGCCGCGGTGCCGAGGTTGACCCGCTTGGCGCCGGTGTCCAGCGCCCGGGCGAGGCTCTCGTCGTCGCGGATGCCGCCGGAGAGCTCGACGGCGACGTCGAGGTCGGAGACGAGCCCGGCGAGCAGCTCGGCGTTGGAGCCGCGACCGAAGGCGGCGTCGAGGTCGACGAGGTGGATCCACTCCGCGCCCTGCTCGGCCCAGGTGCGGGCGGCCTCGGCAGGGTCGCCGTAGGAGGTCTCCGAGCCGGCCTCCCCCTGGACGAGACGGACGGCCTGACCGTCGACGACGTCGACGGCGGGAAGCAGCTCGAGGCGGCGGGGCATGGGTCGATCTCTCCTTGGGAAGCGCGCGGTCAGCGCAGGGTGCTCAGCCAGTTGCGGAGCAGCTGGATCCCGGCATCGCCGGACTTCTCGGGGTGGAACTGGGTGGCCGACAGCGGGCCGTTCTCCACGGCGGCGACGAAGGGCGTCCCGTGCTCGGCCCAGGTGACCAGCGGCGGCTCGAGCGGCCCGTCGGAGCCGAGGGCCGCGGCCGGGTCCTCCTGGACGGCGTAGGAGTGGACGAAGTAGAAGCGCTCGTCCTCCAGCCCCGCGAACAGGGTCGTGCCCTCCGGCGGGGTCACCGGGGACCAGCCCATGTGCGGGACGATCGGGGCCTCGAGCCGGTCGACGGTGCCGGGCCACTGGTCCAGGCCCGAGGCGTGCTCGCCGTGCTCGTTGCCGCTGGCGAACATCACCTGCATGCCGACGCAGATGCCGAGGACGGGGCGGCCGCCGGCGAGGCGCCGCTCGATCATCCGCGGGCCGCCGACCTCGCGCAGCTGGCGCATGACGGCGGCGAAGGCGCCGACGCCCGGGACGACGAGGCCATCGGCCTCCGCGACGTCCTCCGGGTCGCTGGTGAGCTCCACGTGGGCACCCGCGCGCTCGAGGGCGCGGACCGCGGACCGGACGTTGCCGGAGCCGTGGTCCAGGACGACGACGTTCGGCTGGCTGGTCACCGGAGGAGTCTAACCACAGCGCCCGGCACGTGCGGCCCCGCGTCCGGCCGCGACGACGCGGGTGCGTCGCGGCCGGCGGTCAGGGACGCGGCTTGCGCAGGCCCTTGGCGAACATGCGGGCGGCCTTCCAGCGGGGCAGGTCCCCCGAGCGCTGGTGGCCCGGGACGTCGGCCGCGCGGACACGGCCGAGGACGAGGTCCTCCACGACGTCGTCGGCACCCGCGAGCACGAGGCCCACGGGCACGTCCTCGCCCGGCTCGCCGCGCTCGTACCGGCGGGCGGTGAGCTGGCCGGACAGGCCGTGCTCGACGCCGGAGTCGGTGGTGAGGGCGGAGGTGATGAGCACGACACCGGCCTTGGTGAGCCGGGACAGGGTGCGGGCGGCCTGGTCGGCCGCGGGCGGCACCTCCTGCCCGGGCGTGCCGAGCAGCTCGGCGATGTCCCAGTCCTTCGGCTCGGCGGCCTGCTCAGCCGCCGGCTCGGTGGCCGGCTCGAGGTCGACGACCGCGACCGCCCCCGAGCGCGAGGGCACGACGTGCACGTCGACGTCCTGCATGGCGCACAGGCCGGCGAGCGCGGAGGCGGAGGCCACCGGCGTGAGCACGACGGCGACGGCGGGGACCTCGTTCACAGCGCCCCCTTGGTGGACGGGATCCCCTCGACACGGGGATCGGGCTCGATCGCCGCCCGCAGTGCCCGCGCGACGGCCTTGAACTGGGCCTCGACGATGTGGTGCGGGTCGCGCCCGTAGAGCACGCGCACGTGCATCGCGATCGCGGCGTGGTGGGCGATCGACTCGAGGACGTGACGGGTGAGGGAGCCGGTGAAGTGGCCGCCGATGAGGTGGTACTCCTGGCCGGGCGGCTCGCCGGTGTGGACGAGGTACGGACGTCCCGACACGTCGACGACCGCCTGCGCGAGCGCCTCGTCCAGCGGCACGAGCGCGTCGCCGAACCGGGAGATGCCCCGCTTGTCGCCGAGCGCGACCCGCAGCGCCTCACCGAGGGTGATGGCGACGTCCTCGACCGTGTGGTGGGCGTCGATGTGCGTGTCACCGGTCGCCCGGACGGTGAGGTCGATGAGCGAGTGCTTGCCCAGCGCGGTGAGCATGTGGTCGTAGAAGGGCACCGTCGTCGAGATGTCGGTCCGGCCCGTGCCGTCGAGGTCGAGCTCGACGAGGACACTCGACTCCGACGTCGTGCGCTCCAGTCGCGCCGTGCGCGTCCCAGGTTCGATCACAGCCCGAGCACCTCCTCTAGGGCCGACCGGAAGGCGGCCATCTCCGCTGCGGTACCGATCGATACCCGCAACCATCCTGGCGGACCGACGACCCGGATGAGAACTCCCTGGTCGAGCAGTCCCCGCCACACCCTCTCACGGTCCTCCACCGGACCGAAGAGGACGAAGTTCGCGTCCGAGTCGGCGACGGTGAGGCCGTGCCCGCGCAGCCACGTGACGGTGCGGTCGCGCTCCGCGCGCAGCTCGGCGACCTGCGCCATGAGCTCCCCCCGGTGGCGCAGGGCGGCCCGGGCGACGGCCTGGGTGACGGCGGACAGGTGGTAGGGCAGGCGCACGACCCGTAGGACGTCGACCAGCGCGGGCGCGGCGGCGAGGTAGCCGACGCGCGCCCCGGCGAGGCCGAACGCCTTGGACATCGTCCGGCTCACCGCGAGGTGCGGGTAGCGGTCGAGCAGCTCCAGGGCGCTCGGCGTGCCCTCCCGGCGGAACTCGGCGTACGCCTCGTCGACGACGACGACGCTCGCCGTCGGTGCGCCGTCGGCCCCCTCGGGGCCGGTGGTGCGGGCTGCCTCGGCGACCGCCTCGATGGTCGAGAGCGGCAGCGCCGTCCCGGTGGGGTTGTTCGGGCTGGCGAGCAGCACGACGGAGGGGCGGTGCTCGGTCAGCTGGGCGACGGCGTGGTCGGGGTCGAGGGTGAAGTCGTCCTCGCGGCGTCCGGCGACCCAGCCGGTCATGGTGTCTCGGGCGTACTCGGGGTACATCGAGTACGTCGGCGCGAAGGACAGCGCCGTGCGCCCCGGACCGCCGAAGGCCTGGAGGAGGTGGAGCATGACCTCGTTGGAGCCGTTCGCGGCCCAGATCTGCTCGGGGCGCAGCGTGGCGCCGGACTCGACGCGCAGGTAGTCGGCGAGGTCGGCGCGCAGGTCGAGGAACTCGCGGTCCGGGTAGCGGTTGAGGCCGGGCGCGGCCTCCGCGACGGCCGCCGCGAGGTCCGCGACGACCTGCGCCGACGGCGGGTGCGGGTTCTCGTTGACGTTGAGGAGGACGGGCACGTCGAGCTGGGGGGCACCGTAGGGCTCGAGGCCCGTGAGGTCCGGCCGCACCGGGAGGGAGGTCTCACGCACGGCGGTCAGTCTATGTCCGCCGCCCGCCCCACTCCCCGCCCGTCCACCCCCACCCCACTCCCCCTCCCCCGCGACAGCCGACTTCCGCACGACAGCCGAGTTGCGCACGACAGCGGACTTGCTCCCGAGAGCCGACTTCCGCGCGAGAGCCGAGTTGCGCACGACAGCGGACTTCCGCACGACAGCGGACTTGCTCCCGACAGCCGACTTCCGCACGACAGCCGAGTTGCGCACGGGCGGCGGGCCCGCGGGACGCCCCGGTCACCCACGTGACCCAGAATGGGACGACACCCGACCCACCGAGAGGACGACGCCTACCCATGACTGCCGAGCAGCCCGTTCCCCCGGCACCCGAGTCGGTGGGGGCCGAGGAGTTCAAGGCCGTCTTCCGCAATCACCCGGCCGGCGTCGCCGTCGTCACCTGCGCCACCCCGGCCGGACCTGCCGGCTTCACCGCCACCTCGGTGATCTCCGTGGCGGTGCACCCCGCGATGCTCGCCTTCTCCGTCGCGGCGGGGTCGATGGCGCGCCGCATCCTCGACACCGCTGCGAGCGTCGTCGTCAACTTCCTCGCGGCCGACCAGGCCGAGGTCGCGCGACGCTTCGCGGCCCGCGGCGTCGACCGTTTCGCCGGCCTCGACCACTGCACCCTCCCCACCGGCGAGCTGGTTCTCCCGGGCACGACGGCGTGGATCCGCGGCGTCGTCGAGCACCGCGTGCCGGTGGGTGACAGCCTCCTGCTCACCGTGCGCGCGGTCCTCGCCCACCGCGACGTCGCCGCCGAGCCGCTCGTGTACCTCGACCGGGCGTTCCCCGAGCTGGCGCCGCCCCGCTGACCCTCGGCTCTCGCGCAGAAGCTGCCACCAAGTCCGCGACACACCGCGCGACACGCCGCCTCTGCGTCGATCACGGCCCCCGGAGAAGCACTTCGTGGCAGGTTCCTGCCTCCAGCCACCCGACCGGCCAGCCCTCCTCGCGCGTCGAGGTGGTCCACGACGCCGATTCGGCTCCCGCGCAGAACTCCGCTCTCGCGCGAAAGTCGGCTCTCGAGCGAAAGTCGGCTCTCGAGCGAAAGTCGGCTCTCGCGCGAAAGTCGGCTCTCGCGCGAAAGTCGGCTGTCGCGCGAAAGTCGGCTGTCGTGCGGAAGTCGGCTCTCGCGCGGAAGTCGGCTGTCGCGGGGGTGGCGGGGTGGGGGTGTGGGTGGTGGGTGGGTGGGGGGCTGGCGGGGGTCGGGTGAGGGGGTCAGGCGGGGACGACGTTGACGAGGCGGGGGGCGCGGACGATGACCTTGCGGATGCCGCGGTCACCGAGCGCGCGCCGGACGCCGGGGGTCGCCAGCGCCAGCCGCTCGAGCTCCTCGGGGTCGATCGCCACGGGGACCTCGAGCTTGTCGCGCAGCTTGCCCGCCACCTGGACGACGCACGTCACGGTGTCCTCGACGAGCAGCGCCGGGTCTGCGACCGGGAACGGCTCGTGCGCGAGGGACCCCTCGTGCCCCAGCCGCCGCCACAGCTCCTCGGCGATGTGCGGGGCGACCGGCGCGAGCATGAGCAGCAGCGGCTCGACGGCCTCGCGAGGGCTGCGCTCCATGGGGGTGAGGTGGTTGTTGAGCACGATGAGCCGGGCGATCGCGGTGTTCACCCGCATCGCCGACATCTCGGTCTCGACCTCGTCGATCGTCCTGGCGACGAGGCGACGGGTCTCCTCGTCGGCCGGCTCGTCGGTGACGAGCAGCTCCCCGGTGCTCTCGTCGACGACGTTGCGCCACAGCCGCTGCAGGAAGCGCTGGGAGCCGACGACGGCGCGGGTGTCCCACGGGCGCGAGACGTCCAGCGGGCCCATCGACATCTCGTAGACCCGGAAGGTGTCGGCGCCGTAGGCGTCGTACATGTCGTCGGGGGTGACGATGTTCTTCAGGGACTTGCCCATCTTCCCGTACTCGCGGAAGACCTCCTGGCCCTGCCAGCGGAAGGTGACCTCCCCCGAGCCGTCCTCCGCCGCGACCTCCTCGACCTCGTCGGCCGGGACGTACTGGCCGCGGGCATCGGCGTAGGCGTAGGCCTGGATGTAGCCCTGGTTGAAGAGCTTGTGGAACGGCTCGGAGCTGGCGACGTGGCCCAGGTCGTGCAGCGCCTTGTGCCAGAACCGGGCGTAGAGCAGGTGGAGCACGGCGTGCTCGACGCCGCCGACGTACAGGTCGGCGCCACCGGCGGGCTTCCCGTCCCGCGGGCCCATCCAGTACTGCTCGTTGGCCGGGTCGACGAGCTGCTCGTCGTTGCGGGGGTCGAGGTAGCGCAGCTCGTACCAGCACGAGCCGGCCCAGTTGGGCATGGTGTTGGTGTCGCGCCGGTAGGTCTTCACTCCGTCGCCCAGGTCGAGCTCGACGGCGACCCAGTCCTCGGCGCGGCCCAGCGGGGGCTCCGGGGAGGACTCGGCGTCGTCCGGGTCGAACGTGCGCGGGGAGTAGTCGGGGACCTCGGGCAGGTCGACCGGCAGCATCTCCTCGGGCAGCGCGTGCGCGCGTCCCTCCTCGTCGTAGACGACGGGGAACGGCTCGCCCCAGTAGCGCTGGCGGGAGAACAGCCAGTCGCGCAGCCGGTAGGTCGTGCGCGCCTCGCCCAGGCCCTTGGCGGACAGCCACTCGATGATCGCGGCCTTGGCGGCGGCGACGTCGAGGCCGTCGAGCGAGATCTCCTCGTTGGCCGAGTTGATGATCTGCCCGTCGTCGGTCCAGGCGCCCTCGGTGTGGTCGGCCGGCGGCTGGACGGTGTGGATGACGTCCAGGCCGTAGGTGCGGGCGAACTCGTAGTCGCGGTCGTCACCGCCGGGGACGGCCATGATCGCGCCGGTGCCGTAGCCCATGAGGACGTAGTCGGCGGCGAACACGGGCAGCTTGGCCCCGTTGACCGGGTTGGTGGCGTAGGCGCCGGTGAAGACGCCGGTCTTCGTGCGGCCCTCGTCCTGGCGCTCCTCGTCGGTCCTGGCGGCGGCCTGCGCACGGTAGGCGGCCACGGCCTCGACCGGCGTGGCGTGCCCACCGGTCCACGCGTCGGGGGTGCCGTCGGGCCACGCGGCGGGGACGGCGTCGTCGATCATCGGGTGCTCGGGGGCGACGACCATGAACGTCGCGCCGAACAGCGTGTCGGGACGGGTGGTGAAGACCTCCAGCGCGAGGTCGGTGGCGCCGCCGGCGGCCTCCCCGCTGCTCACCCGGGAGGGCAGCGCGAAGCGGACGGCTGCACCTTCGGAGCGCCCGATCCAGTTGCGCTGCATCGTGCGCACCTTGTCGGGCCAGTCGATGGAGTCGAGGTCGTCGGCCAGCCGGTCCGCGTAGGCGGTGATGCGCATCATCCACTGGCGCAGGTTCCGCTTGAAGACGGGGTAGTTGCCGCGCTCGGAGCGGCCGTCGGCGGTGACCTCCTCGTTGGCCAGCACGGTGCCCAGGCCGGGGCACCAGTTGACCGGCGCCTCGGACAGGTAGGCGAGCCGGTGGGCGTCGAGGGCGGCCGTACGGGCGGCGGCGTCCATCTCGGCCCACGGCGTGCCCGACGGCGTCGGCCGGGTGCCGTCGGCGAACGCGGCCTCCAGCTCGGCGATCGGGCGGGCAGCGCCGCGGCCGCCGTCGGGCCGGACGGCGTCCTCGTCGTACCAGGCGTTGAAGAGCTGGAGGAAGATCCACTGCGTCCACCGGACGTAGCCGGTGTCGGTCGTCGCGAAGGAGCGGCGCTCGTCGTGCGCCAGGCCCATGCGCCGCAGCTGGCGGCGCATGGTCGCGATGTTCTCCTCGGTGGTGACCCGCGGGTGCTGGCCGGTCTGGACGGCGAACTGCTCGGCGGGCAGGCCGAAGGCGTCGTAGGCCAGCGCGTGGAGGACGTTCTTGCCCTTCATCCGCTGGTACCGGCCCACGACGTCGGTGGCGATGTACCCCAGCGGGTGGCCCACGTGCAGGCCCTTGCCGGAGGGGTAGGGGAACATGTCGAGGACGTAGAACTTCTCCTGCGCCGCGTCCCCGGCCAGCTCACCGACGGGGTTGGGGGCGTGGAAGGTGCCCTGCTCCTCCCAGCGGTCCTGCCAGGCGCGCTCGATCTCACCGGCGAGCCGGGCGGTGTAGCGGTACTGCGGCTCCGCGGGACCGGTGGAGGCGGGCTGCGCGGTGGTGTCGGTGCTCATCGATGTTCCTCACGGTGGGGGCGAGTCGTTCCCGGCATGGAAAAACCTCCCCGCAGGGAGGTTGCCGCGCTGATGCGGCGCCGATGGCGCCCGCTGAGGTCAGCGCGGCTGCGTAAGGAGGACCCGTCGCGACATGCGCCCCAGCCTACCGCAGGCGTGCGAGGGCGCCCAGGTCCGGCAGGCGCATCCACCGGCCCCGCCATATGCTCGACGTCGTTCCCGTCACCGTCGTCACGGCGCACTCGCGCCGTGGAAGGAGGAGCAGTATGGCTGCCAAGCCCTCGGAGAAGGTTCTCACCGGCCTCCAGGACTCCCTGGTCGACCTCATCGACCTGTCCCTGCAGGCCAAGCAGGCCCACTGGAACATCTACGGCTCCCACTTCCGGGCCATCCACCTCCAGCTCGACGAGGTCACCGCGCAGGTGCGCCTGGCCTCCGACGACGTCGCCGAGCGCCTCGTGGCGATCGGCGGCGAGCCCGACGGACGCGCCTCGACCGTGGCCAGCTCCTCCCAGGTGGAGGCCCTGTCCGGCGGCCGGCTCGCCGACGACAAGGTGATCCGGCAGTTCGAGGAGCGCCTCCAGGGCGTGTCCGACCGGATCAAGGCGCGCCTGGAGGACGTCGAGGAGGCCGACCCGCTGAGCGCCGACCTCCTCACCGGCATCGCCACCGGCCTGGAGAAGCAGGCGTGGATGTTCCGCGCCGCCTCGGGCGACGCGAGCTGACGCCCGCTACGTGACGCCGGCCCGCGTGGCCGGCCCGACAACCGGGAGGCGCCGCCCCGCGAGGGGTGGTCCGCCTCCCGGTGTCGTCATCCGGTCCTCCGGGCCGCGCGCCCCGGGGTGGCCTATCGTCAGCGGGACGGGCCTCGTCGAGGCCCGCGGCGCACCGCGCCGCGCACGTCCAGAGGAGCACCCCGATGGCCTCGCCGGTCCCGCCCCCGTCCCCCTCCGCGCCGCAGGGCACGACCCCGGAGGCAGGCCTCGCCGACGTCGGTGACGCCGCCCATACCGTCACCCCCGCCATCGGCCCGTGGGCCGACGGCATGGGGCGCGCGGCCTCCCGGGCGGCGCAGACCCTGCTCATCGCCGCCGTCGTCGTCGGGGTGACGTGGCTGCTGCTGCGGGTCCAGGTCGTCGTCATCGCGCTGCTCGTCGCGCTCATCCTCGCCGCGGCGGTCTCCCCCGCGGTGAACTGGCTCGAGCGCCGCGGCTGGTCGAACCTGCTCGCCACCCTCGCCGCGTTCGTCGGCATCCTCGTCATCGTCGGCGGTGTCGTCACCGGCATCGTCTTCTCGGTGCTCAGCGAGTGGGACACCCTCACCACCCAGGCCGCCGAGGGCTGGGAGGAGCTGCAGGACGTCGTCACCTCCGGACCGCTGCCGATCGACACGACCGCCATCGACGAGGCACTCACCCAGGCCGGGGAGTTCCTCACCAGCGGCGCGGCGGCGAGCGGCGCGATCACCGGGATCTCGGCCGCCGCCCAGTTCGTCACCGGCGCGGTGCTCGTCGTCGTCGTCCTGTTCTTCTTCCTCAAGGACGGGACGACGATGTGGAACTTCGCCCTGCGCTGGGTGCGGGGTGAGCGGCGGGCCAAGCTCGCCGAGTCGGTCGACCGGGGCACCGAGGTGCTCGGCGGCTACGTCCGCGGGACGGCGCTCGTCGCGCTCGTCGACGCCGTCTTCATCGGGGCGTTCCTCGTCATCGCCGGGGTGCCGCTCGCGATCCCGCTGTCGGTGGTCGTCTTCGTCACCGCCTTCATCCCCGTCGTCGGGGCGACGCTCGCCGGCATCATCGCCGCGCTCATCGCGCTCGTCACCAACGGGCCGCTCGTCGCCCTGCTGCTCGTCGCGTGGATCATCGTCGTCAACCAGGTCGAGGGCAACATCCTGCAGCCGGTGATCATGGGCCGCACGCTCAGCCTGCACCCGATGGTCATCCTCCTCGCGCTCACCGTCGGGACCATCGTGGGTGGCATCTTCGGGGCGATCCTCGCCGTGCCCTACACCGCCGTCGCGTGGGCGGTGGTGCAGATCTGGGCCTCGGGCTACCAGGCGGGCTACGACAACGAGCTCGGGGACGACCCGATCAGTCCACGCGACCGGGTCGCCGGCAAGGCGACTGTGGCCGAGCGGTTCAAGTACCAGAAGATGCGCCGCCACGAGCAGCGCGGCGCCGCGCTCGGGGCCAACGAGGAGGCGCTGGCCGAGGAGCAGGCCGAGGAGCCCGCGCGGACGCAGAGCCCCTGACGGTCAGCGGAAGCGCTGGACCGCGAGCGGCGCGGCCTGCGCGAGCTCGCGCACGGTGGGGTGCTGCTCCGCGGCGGTGAGGAGCTCACCGAGCCGGCCGGTGGCGACGAAGGTGCCCTCGGCGAGGACGTGGACCTGCGGGCAGGTGCGCTCGACGAGCTCGAGGTCGTGGGACACGAGGACGACGGCGGTGCCCAGCTCGCCGAGGACCGTGGCCAGTCGCCGCGCGAGGTCGGCGCGGGCCTGCGGGTCGACGGCGGTGAGCGGCTCGTCCAGGACGAGGATCTCGGGGCGGGTGGCGATCGCCGACGCGAGCGCGACCCGCTGCTTCTCCCCGCCCGACAGGGTGACGAGGCGACGGGCGGCGAAGTGCGGGGCCAGCCCGACGGTCTCGAGCAGGTCGTTCATCGACGTGCCGTGGGAGCGCCCTGCCTTGCGTGCCTCGCCCAGCGCGACGCCGAGGCTGCGGGCCACGGTGAGGCGCGGGTCGGTGACGGTGAGGGAGTCCTGGGAGGTGAACCGGACGGCAGCCTTGAACGCCTTGTTCTCCCGGCGCGGGAGACGGTGGACGGGCCGGCCGTCGAAGGTCACCGAGCCGCGGCTCGGGCGCAGCCGGCCCTGGAGCGCGCGCACGAGGGTCGTCTTGCCGGCGCCCGAGGGGCCGACGACGCCGACGGGCGCGTCCCCGCCGCGGACCTCGAGGGTGACCCCGCGTAGCACGCTCGCGCCGGGGTAGCCCGCCCAGAGGTCGTCGGCACGCAGGACCGCGGGTGTCGCCATGGTGGAGGTTCCCTTCGTCGTGTCGCCTCGATGCTACGACGCCGAGCCGGGCCTCCGGGGTGCCCTGGACGTGGCACCGCCCACGTCCGGCAGCCCGCGGACGGGGCTCAGGACTCCCGCAGGACGTCGGCCGGGTCCTTGTCCGGGCGCCAGCCGCGCCAGCGGGGGTGGCGCAGCCGGCCGGTGGAGGTCCACTCGGCGAACTCGACCTCGGCGACGCGCCGCGGGGTCACCCAGCGGGCGTCGCGCGCCTCGGGCCGCGGCACCTCGAGCGGGGCCGTCTTGCGCTCCTCGCGTCCGAGCTCGCGGGCCCACTGGGTCGCCTCGCGCTCGGAGAACCCGCTTCCCACGCGGCCGATGTACTGCAGCCCGTCGTCGTGCGGGAGGGCGAGGAGGAGCGAGCCGACCTTGCCCTCGCGCGCGCCCTGCCCGGGCCGCCACCCGACGACGACCGCCTCCTGGGTGGCCGAGTGCTTGATCTTCAGCCAGGAGCGGCTGCGCCGGCCAGGGGTGTAGGCGGCGTCGCGACGCTTCGCGACGACGCCCTCGAGGCGCCACTGCCGGCTAGCCGCGACGGCGGCGTCGAGGTCGCCGTCGAAGGCGGGCGGGACCTCGACGAGGTCGTGCGCCCCGGCGTCGACCACCTCCTCGAGCACCTCGCGTCGCTCGTCGTAGGTGCGGCGCAGCAGGCTGCGGCCGTCGACCTCGAGCGCGTCGAAGAGCATGAGCCGCACCGGGTTCTGCCCGGCGGCGCGGGTGATCTGGCGCTGGTCGGCGAGCTGGATGCGCTGCTGGAGCAGCCCGAAGTCGGGCCGGCCCTCGGGGGTGAGGGCGACGATCTCCCCGTCGAGCACGGCGGTCTCCGCGTCGAGGCAGTCGGCCAGCCCGGCGAGCTCGGGGTAGCTCGCGGTGACGTCGCGGCCGCTGCGGCCCACGATGCGCACCTTCCCGTGGTCGACGAGGACGACGGCGCGCACCCCGTCCCACTTCATCTCCACCGCCCACTGCGCCGACCGGTCCAGGACCTGGGCGTCGCTCGGGGTGGCGAGCATGGGGCTGATGAACTCCGGCGGAGCGCCCCGGGGCCCCTCCTCCTTCGCGGCGCGGCCGCGGGTCGGGCGCGGCCGCTCCGGGGCGGGACGGTCCTGCACGGGACGGTCCTGCGCGTCGTCCTCGCCGGGCGCCGACATGAGGTGGATGAGCCAGTGGTTCTCCTCCGCCTCGGAGCGCCCTCCGGTGTGGATGAGGGCGAAGCGGCTCGTGCGGCCGGGCCCGTCGGGACCGGCGAGACCGCCGTCGGGCTGCCCGGTGAGGGTGACGATGACCTCCTTGCCCTCGCGCCACTTCTCGAAGGTGTAGGTGCCGTGGTCCCAGACCGTCATCTCACCGGCGCCGTACTCGCCCTTGGGGATCGCGCCGGAGAAGGTGAGGTACTCCATCGGGTGGTCCTCGGTCTGCACGGCGAGGTGGTTCTTGCGCGGCGTCGTCGGCACGCACCTGGGCAGCGCCCAGCTGACGAGGACGCCGTCGTGGGCGAGGCGCAGGTCCCAGTGGAGCCGGCTGGCGTGGTGCTCCTGGATGACGAAGGCGAGCGTGCCGTCGTGCGGGGCGACGGAGGCGGGGACCGGCTCGGGGGTCCGGCCCGCGTCGCGCTTGGCGCGGTAGACCTCGAGCCGGTCGCGGCGGGGCGCCCCACCGGCCTGGTCGGCGGCGTCGGCGAGCGCCGCCATCGGGTCTCCCTCGCGCTCGACACGCTCGAGCACCTCGTGGAGGTCGAGGTGGCGCAGACCGGGGTCCTCCAGCTCCTCCCACGTGCGCGGCGCGGCGACCATCGGGTGCTCGCGCCCGCGCAGGGAGTAGGGGGCGATCGTCGTCTTGTTCCGGTTGTTCTGCGACCAGTCGACGAGCACCTTCCCGCGGCGCAGCTCCTTCTTCATGTTGGACACGACGAGGTCGGGGTGGTCGGTCTCCAGGGTGCGGGCGAGCTCCCGGGCCACCTCGCTCACCTCCTCGGAGGTCGCGACGCCGCGCAGCGGGGCGTACAGGTGCACGCCCTTGGACCCGCTGGTGACCGGGACGCTCTCCAGCCCCATGCCCTGGAGGATCTCCCGGGCGAGGAGGGCGACCTCGACGCACTCGGGCAGCCCGGCGCCCTCCCCCGGGTCGAGGTCGAGGACGAGCCGGTCGGGGTTGCGGCGCTTGCCGTCGCTGCCCACGCGCCACTGGGGCACGTGCACCTCGAGCGCGGCCACCTGCGCGAACCAGGCGAGCGTCGCCGCCTCGTCGACGATCGGGTAGGTGTTGGTGTGGTCGCTGTGCTGCAGCTCCACCCGCTCCACCCAGTCCGGCGTGCCCGCCCCGAGGTTCTTGTGGAAGAACACCTCCCCCGGCTTCTCGGCCGTGCCCACCCCGTTCGGCCAGCGCTTGCGGGTGGCCGGGCGCCCCGCGCAGTGCGGCAGCATGACCGGGGCGATGCGGGCGTAGTACTCCAGGACGTCGGCCTTGGTCGTCCCGGTGGCCGGGTAGAGGACCTTGTCGAGGTTGGTCAGACGCAGCCGGTGACCGTCGACCTGCACGACCGTGGGATCGCCGTCCTTCGCCATGCCGTCATGCTGCCCGGCGCCGCGCCGCTCCGCTACAGGGGGTAGCCCGTGGCATGGAGGACGGCCAGCGTCCCGGCGACGACGGCCGCGACGAGCGGGACGACGAACGGCTCGCGCCGCCGGACGTGGAGCGCCGTGGCGACGAGCATCATGACGGCGAGCGCCCAGGCGGCGGCCGGCACCGCCTGCTGGCCACGCTCGAGCACCGGCGGCAGGACGAGGGCGAGCGCGCCCGCCACCTCGAGCACGCCGATGCCCTTGAGGGCGGCCGGGTGCACGTCCTCGACGTACGTCATCCCGGCGTCGTAGAGCGCCTGACGGGACTTGACGAGCTTCGAGGTGCCCGACCCGAGGAACACGACGGCCAGCAGGGCCGTGACCACCCACAACCAGATCTCCACGAGGACTCCTCCCGGCGCGCGACACTGCGCGGGGACAACCTACGGCCACCCGCACCCGCGCGGGGAGGGTTTGCGCCGGCATTCCGGATTTCCGCTGGCGGGAGTACGGTACGGGCACTTCACTGGATGCCAGTGCCACTCGACCGTGCCCGGAAGGAGGCCCGTATGCGCGCGATCTGGAAGGGCTCGATCACCTTCGGCCTCGTCAACGTCCCCATCTCCGTCTACAGCGCCACCGAGAGCCACGACCTGCGCATGCACCAGGTCCACGGCAAGGACGGCGGGCGCATCCGCTACCAGCGCCGCTGCGAGGTGTGCGGCGAGGTCGTCGAGTGGGGCGAGATCGACAAGGCGTACGACGACGGCGACCGCACCGTGGTCCTCACCGACGACGAGCTCGGGGAGCTGCCGACCGAGCGCTCCCGCGAGATCGAGATCCTCCAGTTCGTCCCGAGCGACCAGGTCGACCCGATCATGATGTCGAAGACCTACTACCTCGCACCCGCCTCGACGTCGGCCAAGTCCTACGCGCTGCTGCGCCGCACGCTCGAGGAGACCGACCGCACCGCCATCGTCTCCTTCACGCTGCGCCAGCGCACCCAGCTCGGGGCGCTGCGGGTGCGCGATGACGTCATGCTGCTCCAGACGCTGCTGTGGGAGGACGAGGTCCGCGAGCCGGACTTCACCGGCCTCGACTCCGGCGTGCGGATCAGCGCCAAGGAGCTGGAGATGGCCTCGGCCCTGGTGGAGAACTTCTCCGGGGACTTCGAGCCCGCCGACTACACCGACGAGTACCAGGAGCAGCTGCGCACCCTCGTCGAGGCCAAGCTCGAGCAGGGCGACACCGTTGACACCGAGGAGACCTTCGGCGAGCAGGAGAAGGGCGAGGAGGCCGAGGTGCTCGACCTCATGGAGGCCCTGCGCCGCTCGGTCTCCGCGGCCAAGGAGAAGAAGTCCGGCGGCAGCTCGGCGACGGGCTCCGGCTCGGCGTCGTCCTCCGGCTCACGCTCCCCCCGCAAGGCCTCCGGCGGCGCGAAGGCCTCCTCCTCGGCCGAGAAGAAGCCCGCGGCGTCGGCCGCGAAGAAGTCGGGGACGACCACCCGCAAGAAGCCGGCGAGCAAGAAGTCCGCCTGACCCCCGGGAAGGTTTCGGCGTCGGGTGTGGTTCACCCGGGTATGACCGAACCCCTCCACGTCGACGTCTGGTCCGACATCGCCTGCCCGTGGTGCTACATCGGCAAGCGCAGGTTCGAGGCCGGGCTCGCCGCCTTCGACGGCGCCGACGACGTCACCGTCACCTACCACTCCTTCGAGCTCTCCCCCGACACCCCGGTGGACTACGACGGCAGCGTCGTCGACTTCCTCTCCGCCCACAAGGGCATGGCGCCCGAGCAGGTCGAGCAGATGCTCTCCCAGGTCACGACGATCGCGGCCGACGTCGGTCTCGACTACGACTTCGCCGCCGTGCGCCAGACCCGCACGCTCCTGGCGCACGAGGCGCTCCACGCCGCCCGCGCCCAGGGCCGCCAGCTCGAGCTCGTCGAGCGGCTCTTCGCGGCGTACTTCCAGGAGGGGCGGCACCTCGGCTCGGTCGACGAGCTCGTCGCGCTCGGCTCCGAGGCCGGGCTCGACGGCCACGCGCTGCGCGACGCCCTGGAGAACGGCACCTACGCCGACGCCGTGGCGCAGGACATCTCGCAGGCGCGCCAGTACGGGATCCAGGGCGTGCCGTTCTACGTCATCGGCGGCAAGTACGGCGTCTCCGGCGCGCAGCAGCCCGAGGTGTTCACCCAGGCGCTCGAGCAGGTGCGCAGCGAGCAGGTGGAGGCCCGGTGAGCGAGCTGCCGTTCTCCCCCTTCCCTCCCCAGCCGGGCCTCGTCCCGCTCGGGGAGCAGGACGCCGGGGTGTGCGTCGACGGGGTGTGCGCCGTGCCCGATCCCGCGGAGGACGGCTCGGACGTCGAGGAGCGCTGAACGACGGGCGCGCCGCGCCACGGTGTCCCACGATGGGGGGATGACTTCGACGGACCGACGGACACGTGTGCTTCTCACCGGCGCGAGCGGCGGCATCGGACAGCTGCTCGAGGAACGCCTGGGCTCTGACTACGACGTCGTGACCCACGGCCGGACGCCGGCGGACGAGCACCAGGAACGGACCATGCACCGGGCCGACCTCGACGACTACGACGAGGTGCGAGAGCTCATGGACGGAGTCGACGTCGTCGTCCACCTCGCCGGGTCGGCGTCACCGGAGTCGGAGTGGGACGCGGTCCTCACCGCGAACATCGTGGGCCTGCGCAACGTGCTCGAGGCGGCGCGTGAGGCCGGCGTGCGGCGGTTCGTCTTCGCCTCGTCCAACCACGCGATGGGCATGTACGACCGGCTCGGTGAGTGGCCCGTCTACCCCCACCACCTGCCCCGCCCCGACTCGCTGTACGGGGTGTCGAAGGTGTTCGGGGAGACGCTCGGGCGGTTCTACCACGACGAGCACGGCATCGAGTTCATCGCCCTGCGCATCGGCTGGTACACCGAGGACCCGCTGGAGGCGCAGGACGACATCCTGCGCGCGATGTGGCTGAGCCCGGACGACACCGAGCACGTCGTGCGCCGCGCCATCGAGGCGGACGTCCCCTACGGCGTCTACTACGCCATCTCCGACAACCCCAACCGGCGCTGGGACCTCACCAACACGATGCTCGAGCTCGGCTACCGGCCGAAGGACGACTGGACGACCCTGCCCGGCGCTCAGGAGGACGTCGTCGAGGGCGGCGCGGACGCGCCGTCGAGCTGGCCCGAGGGCTCCTGAGCCCGCGCGGCCGTGCGCACGCATGAAGGCTGACCTCAAGAAGGAGATCGCCACCTACACCGCGCGCCGCGGTGAGTTCTCGGTCGTCACCGTGCCGGCCCTGCAGTTCCTCATGGTCGACGGGCACGGCGACCCCAACACCTCGACGGCGTACCAGGACGCCCTGTCCTCGCTCTACCCCGTCGCGTACACGCTGAAGTTCCTCAGCAAGGGCGAGCTCGGCCGCGACTACACGGTGATGCCGCTCGAGGGCCTGTGGTGGTCCACGGACATGGCCGCGTTCACCACCCACCGGGACAAGTCCCGGTGGTCCTGGACCATGATGATCATGGTCCCCGAGTGGATCACGGGCGAGCACCTGGGCGCCGCCGTCGAGACGGTCAGGCGCAAGGAAGGCGCCCCCGCCCTCGACGCCGTGCGCCTGGAGACGTTCGACGAGGGCCTGTGCGTCCAGACCCTCCACGTCGGGTCCTACGACGACGAAGCGCCGGTGCTCGAGGAGATGCACCACCGCTTCATCCCCTCGCACGGTCTGCGGATGACCGGCAAGCACCACGAGATCTACCTCAGCGACGCGCGGCGCACGGCCGCCGACCGGCTGCGCACGATCCTGCGGCAGCCCGTGGCCAGGACGGACGCCTAGCGACCGGCTCGGGCGCACGCTCGTCCTGGGGCCGCTCCGGTGCCGCGCCGTCCAGCTCTCTCGCGGCGGGTGGGTCAGTAGCGACGCACGATGACGAGGTCGTCGCGGTGGACGACGGGACGGGGATGGGGGGCGCCGTCCTCCTCCCGGAGCTGGGCGGTGGTCCTGCCCTGCATCTGGGCCACCTCGGCCGCGCTGTGCCCGACGATGCCGCGGGCCACGACCACCCCGCCGGTGGTGGCGAGCTCGACCGGGTCGCCCGGCTCGAAGTCCCCCTCGACGCCCACGACGCCCGCGGCGAGCAGCGACCGCTTGCCGTGGGTGATCGCGTGGATCGCGCCGTCGTCGAGCACGAGCCGGCCCGCGGTGCGCGCGGCGTGCGCCAGCCACAGCCGGCGGGTGCTCTTGCGCCGCCCGGTGGCCGCGAACCACGTGCCCACCGGCTCCCCGGCCAGCGCCCGGTCGGCGTTGGCGGCCGCGGTGAGGACGACGGGCACGCCCGCGCTCGTCGCGATCGACGCCGCCTCGAGCTTGGTGACCATGCCACCGGTCCCGATCGTCGTGCCCCGTCCGGTCACCTCGATGCCGGCGAGGTCCTCCGGCCCGTGCACCTCCGCGATGCGCCGGGCGCCGGGTCGGCTGGGCGGCCCGTCGTACAGGCCGTCGACGTCGGTGAGCAGGACGAGGACGTCGGCGCGCACGAGGTGGGCGACGAGCGCCGCGAGGCGGTCGTTGTCCCCGAACCGGATCTCGTCGGTCGCGACGGTGTCGTTCTCGTTGACGACGGGAACGACGCCGAGGGCGAGCAGCCGCTCGAGTGCGCGCTGGGCGTTGCGGTAGTGCTGGCGGCGGATGAGGTCCTCGGCGGTGAGGAGCACCTGGCCCACACGCCGGCCGTGCTGGGCGAAGGCCTCGGTGTAGCGGGCCACGAGGATCCCCTGGCCCACCGACGCCGTCGCCTGCGCGGTCGCGAGGTCGTTCGGGCGCATCGGCAGCCCGAGCGGCGCGATCCCGGCGGCGATCGCGCCGGAGGACACGAGGACGACCTCCTGCCCGGCGGCGCGGCGCCCGGCGATGACCGCCGCGAGCCAGCGGACACGGTCGAGGTCGAGCCGGCCGTCGGACCCGGTGAGGGAGGACGAGCCGATCTTCACGACGACCCGTCCGGCCCGCGGGATGCCGGAACGGTCGAGGAGCGCGGGATTCACGGGGCTATTGTGCCGCGTGCGGCTCCTCGGGCTCGGGAGTGGCCCAGTGTCCGGACTCCCGCTCGGTCCACAGCTCCTCGCGGGCGGCGGCCTTGGCGTCCATCCGCTCCTTGTACCCCTTGCGCCGCTCGGCGCGCGAGGAGCGGGGAGCGTACTCGACGTCCTCGATCCGCTGGTCGCTGCCGCGCGGGCCGAGGAGCTCGGCGCCGGTGAGCATGGTCGGCTCCCAGTCGAAGATGACCCCGCCCTCGACCGGGCCGATGACGACCTCGTCGCCGGGCTTCGCGCCCGCCTTGAACAGTTCGTCCTCCACGCCCAGGCGGGCGAGCCGGTCGGCGAGGTAGCCGACCGCCTCGTCGTTGGCGAAGTCGGTCTGGCGCACCCACCGCTCGGGCTTCGCGCCGCGGACCTGGTAGAACACGCCGTCGTGGCGGTGACGGGCGGTCACGGTGAAGCCGGCGTCGTCGACCGCCTTGGGCCGCAGGACGACGCGCGTGGGCTCGGCGGCGGGGGCCGCGGCCCGCGCCTCGGCGACGAGCCGGGCCAGCGCGAAGGACAGCGGGCGCAGGCCCTCGTGGCTGGCTGCGGAGATCTCGTGGACCTCCAGACCGCGGGCCTCGATCTCGGGCCGGACGAGCTCGGCGAGGTCACGGGCCTCGGGGACGTCGACCTTGTTGAGGACGACGACGCGCGGACGCTGCGCGAGCGGGAGCCGGCCGGCGACGGTGAGGTCCTCGGCGTAGGCCGAGAGCTCGGCCTCGATGGTGTCCAGGTCGCTGATCGGGTCACGGTCGGGCTCGAGGGTGGCGCAGTCGAGGACGTGGACGATGACGGCGCAGCGCTCGATGTGGCGCAGGAAGTCCAGGCCCAGTCCCTTGCCCTGGCTGGCGCCGGGGATGAGGCCGGGCACGTCGGCGACGGTGTAGCGCTCGTCGCCGGCCTGGACGACGCCGAGGTTCGGCACGAGCGTGGTGAAGGGGTAGTCCGCGATCTTCGGGCGGGCGGCGGACATCGCGGCGATGAGGCTCGACTTGCCCGCGCTGGGGAAGCCGACGAGCGCGACGTCGGCGACGCTCTTGAGCTCGAGGACGAGCTCGGTGGTCTCCCCCTCCTCACCGAGGAGCGCGAAGCCGGGAGCCTTGCGGCGCGGGGAGGCGAGGGCGGCGTTGCCCAGGCCGCCGTGACCGCCGGCGGCGGCGACGAACTGGGTGCCGGCCCCGACGAGGTCGGCGAGGACCTCGCCGTCCTTCGTCTTGACGACGGTGCCGTCGGGCACGGCGAGGACGAGGTCCTCCCCGTTCTTCCCGTTGCGCAGGTCCCCTGCACCCTGGGCGCCGTTCGTGGCGCGGCGGTGCGGGGAGTGGTGGTAGGCGAGCAGCGTCGTCGTCTGCGGGTCGACCTCGAGGATGACGTCCCCGCCCCTGCCGCCGTTGCCGCCGTCGGGCCCACCGAGGGGCTTGAACTTCTCACGCCGGACGGAGGCGACGCCATTGCCGCCGTTGCCGCCGGCTACGTGCAGCACGACCCGGTCGACGAAGCTGGCCATCTGTCCTCCTACTGTGTTGCGGATACGGCAGCGGGGGCGGACGGCTCGTGCCGTCCGCCCCC
>NZ_VDFS01000039.1:52878-67751 GCF_006151955.1 Georgenia sp. 311
CTTGCGCCCGCGCTTGGAGCCGAACTCGACGGCGCCGGCGGCGAGGGCGAACAGGGTGTCGTCCTTGCCGCGGCCGACGTTGTCGCCGGGGTGGAACTTGGTGCCACGCTGGCGGACGATGATCTCGCCGGCGTTGACGACCTGACCGCCGAAGCGCTTGACGCCGAGGCGCTGCGCGTTCGAGTCGCGGCCGTTCCGGGATGAGCTGGCGCCCTTCTTGTGTGCCATCTCGAACCTGCTTTCGTGGTGAGGGGGGGAACGGGTGCGGAACCGGGCCCGGTGGGACCGCGAGCCTTACTTGATGCCGGTGACCTTGACGCGGGTCAGCTCCTGGCGGTGACCCTGACGCTTGCGGTAGCCGGTCTTGTTCTTGAACTTCATGATCGTGATCTTCTTGCCGCGCTCGGCGCGGACGATCTCGGCGGTGACGGTGACCTTGGCCAGGTCGTCCGCGCCGGTGGTCACCTTGTCGCCGTCCACGAGCATGAGCGGGGTGAGGTTGACGGTCTCACCAACCTTGCCGCCAACCCTGTTCATGACGACGACGTCGCCGACGGACACCTTCTCCTGTCGGCCGCCGGCCTTGACGATCGCGTACACCACGTTGCTGCTCATCTCTGTCGTTACGGGACCTCGCGCGGCGGCCGTCAGGCCGGCACGCGCAAGGCGTACAAGGGAGGCGCGTCCGAGACGCACCGACGTTCTAGGGTACGCGCCGCGCCCCGCTCGGGCAAATGTGCAAGGCCCGGTGGAGCCGCGGAACGGGTGTGCTCTCGCGCACACCGCGCCCTGCTCGCCGCCCCTACTCTACCCGCCCCGAGCCCCGCTCCCACCCACCCGCACCGAGACCCCCGTCTCCCCTCCCCCCACCCTCCGCGACCTACCGCCGAGAGCTGGATCCTGCACCCGGCCTTCTGCTCCACCCACCCCGCCCTCTTCTCACCGAGCGCTGGATCCTGCACTCGCCGACCAGGTCGGCTGACGCGCACGATCCAGCGCTCGGCGGGTGCGGGGTGGGCTGGGGTGGGGGGTGAGGTGGGGTGGGTGCGAGGGCACGCCCCCGGAGACGGCGAGAGCCGGATCCTGCGCGGGGCAGGATCCGGCTCTCGGCGGAGAAGGGCGGGACGACCGGGAGTCGGTCAGCCGATCTGGTCGACGGCGGCGCTGATGGCGTCGACGTACTCGTCCAGGCCCCAGTTGATCGACAGCGCGGTGGGCGGGGACATCGCGGCGATGAGCTGGTCACCGGTGATGTTCGCGATGGCACCGTCCTGCACGGCCGGGATCGCCTGGGCGTAGGACTGGGCGAGGAAGTTCTCGATCTCCTCCTCGGTGCTCGCGTAGTTGACGATGACGTCGGCGTCGAGCTTGTCGGTCTCCTCGTAGGACAGGGAGTAGACGAAGGTCTCCCCGCCCGTGTCGAGCTCCTCGACGGACGGCGCGCTCTCCAGGCCGAGGTCGAGCAGGAAGTCCACGCGCGAGTCGGCCGGCTTGTAGACGTAGAACGTGCCGCCAACGTCCCAGATCGCGGCCACGGTGACGCCGTCGAGCTCGGGGTGGGCGGCGGCGGTCTCCTCGAGGGTGGCGTCGAGCTCGGCGACGAGCGCGTCGGCCTCCTCGTCCATGCCGAGGGACTCACCGACGATCGAGACGACGTCGCGCCACGGCGTGGTCCACGGCTCCTCGGGGTAGACCACGGTGGGGGCGATCTCGCTGAGGATGTCGTACTGCTCCTCGGTGATGCCGGAGTAGGGCGCGAGGATGACGTCGGGGTCGAGCGCGTCGATGTCCTCGTAGGCCGGCTCCTCGACCGTGGCGGGGAGGATCGTGGGCTCCGCCTCGACCTCGGCAAGGGCCTCGTTGACCCACGGCAGCAGCCCGTTCTCGTCGACGGCGTAGGTCTGCGCCTCGATGCCGACGGGGACGACACCGAGCGCGAGCGCGGCCTCGGTGGAGCCCCAGCCGAGGGTGACGACGTCGGTCGCGCCGGCGGGGATCTCGGTGCTGCCGAAGGCGTGCTCGATCGTCACTGCCTCCGCGGTCGCGGTGGTCTCGCTGCCCGCGGGCTCCTCGGCGTTGCCGCAGGCGGTGAGGGCGAGGGCCACGGTGGCGGTGAGGGCCACCGGGATGGAACGTCGGGACACTGGATGGTCTCCTTGGGGAAGTGGTCGGTTGACAGGGGTATGGGTCACCCGGGGAGGCGGGTGGGGGGCCGGCTCGCGTACGGGCCGATGGGCACGACCATCGGCGAGCCGGTCACCGGGTCGGGCACGACGCGCGCGCGGAGCGCGAACGCGTCGGCCACGAGCTCGGTGGTGAGGACCTCGCTCGGAGGGCCGAGCGCGGTGATCTCGCCGTCGCACATGACGACGAGGTGGTCGGCGTACCGGGCGGCGAGGTTGAGGTCGTGGAGGACCATCGCCACCGTGGTGCCACGCTCGCGGTTGAGGTCGGCGAGCAGGTCGAGGACCTCGAGCTGGTGGGTGACGTCGAGGAACGTCGTCGGTTCGTCCAGCAGGAGGATGTCGGGGTCCTGGGCCAGCGCCATGGCGATCCACACGCGCTGGCGCTGGCCACCGGAGAGCTCGTCGACGCGACGCGCGGCGAGCTCGAGGGTGCCGGTGGCCTCCAGGGCCGCGGCCACGACGCCGTCGTCGGCCGCGTCCCACTGCCGGAACCAGCCCTGGTGGGGGTGGCGGCCGCGGCCGACGAGGTCGGCGACGGTGATGCCCTCGGGGGCGGTGGGGCTCTGCGGGAGGATGCCGACGGTGCGGGCGACGTCGCGGGAGGGGAGCTTGTGGAGCGGGGTGCCGTCCAGCAGCACGGCGCCGCCCGCGGGCCGCAGCAGGCGCGCCAGGCCGCGCAGCAGCGTCGACTTGCCACAGCCGTTGGGCCCGACGATGACGGTGACGGCGCCGGGCGGCAGCGCGAGGTCCAGCCCGGTGACCACCTTCCGGCCGTCGTAGGCGAGGCTGAGCCCGACGGCGCGCAGGTCGTGCTCGGCGGTCATGAGGTCGCCTCCCGGCGGTCGGTGGTGGCGAGCAGCCACAGCAGGTAGGCGGCCCCGACGATGCCGGTGACGATTCCCACGGGGACCTCCAGGGACGGGACGAGGTGCGTGGCGAGGAGCTCGGCGGCGAGGACGACGACGGCGCCCACGAGGGCGGCCGGGCCGAGGACCGTCCCCCCGCTCGGCAGCAGGCGGCGCGCGATCGGCGCGGAGACGAAGGCGACGAACGCGACCGGACCGGCGAAGGCGGTGGCGCCGGCGGTGAGGGCGACGGCGAGGGCGAGGGCGAGCAGCCGGGCGCGCTCGACGCGCACGCCGAGACCGCCTGCCGCCTCGTCCCCGAGCCCGAGGGCCCGCAGCTGCCAGGAGACGCCGACGACGAACGGGATGAGCACGAGGATGACGACGGCGAGCACGGCGACGTCGCCCCACCGGGGCGTGCCGATGCTGCCGACCATCCACACGAGCGCGGCGCGCACGTCGTTGACCTCGGCGCGGGTGAGGAGGTACCCGATGGCGCCGTTGACGACGAACGCGGCCGCGACGCCGATGAGGACGAAGCGGAAGCCGGTGACGCCGTCGCGCCAGGCGAGCAGGTAGATCGCCACAGCGACCACGGTGGCCCCGAGGAAGGCGGCGATGCCGACGGCGGCGCCGCTGAGCCCGAGCCCGAGGATCGCGAACGCGGCCGCCAGGCTCGCGCCGCCGCTGACGCCGAGGATGTCGGGGCTGGCGAGCGGGTTGCCGAGCACGGACTGGAAGATCCCGCCGGCGATCCCGAGGGCCGCGCCCACGAGCACGGCGAGGACGACCCGCGGCAGGCGCAGCCGCCCGATGGTGAACTCCCCGCCGCCCTCGCCGGTGCCGAGCAGGCCGGCGAAGTAGTCGAGGGTGTCGGCCGTGCGGCCGCCCCACACGAGACTGAGCCAGGCCAGCACGAGCACCGCGGCGACGAGCACGGCGCACACGAGGACCGCGCGGCGACGCCGCGCGTGGCGGACGGTGCGCAGCACGTCGCGGGCGGGGGCGGGGGTCGCGATCGTCGTCATAGCCCGGCCAGCCGTGCTCGGCGGACGATGGCGACCATCACGGGCGCGCCGACGAGGGCGACGACGAGGCCGACCTCCAGCTCACCCGGGCGGGCGACGAGCCGGCCGATGACGTCCGCGGTGAGGAGGAGCGCAGGACCGACGACGGCGGCGAAGGCGAGCACCCAGCGGTAGTCCGGCCCGGTGAGCGGGCGGACGATGTGCGGCACGACGAGCCCGACGAAGACGACCGGGCCGGCGAGGGCGGTCGCCCCTCCGGCGAGGAGGACGGCGGCGAGCACGGCGAGGAGCCGCGAGCGGCGGATGTCCAGGCCCAGCCCGCGGGCGAGGTCCTCCCCCATCGACAGCAGGTTGAGCGCGCGTCCGGAGAGCAGGGCGAGGACGGCGCCCACGGCGAGGAAGGGCAGGAGCGTGACGAGGACGTCGGCACCGGTGCCGCTCCCCCGGCCCGCGAGGGAGCCGACCGCCCAGAAGCGGTAGGTGTTCGTCGCCGTCGTGCTGCCCAGGAGCAGGAGCGTGAGCACCGAGGTGATGCCCGCGGTGAGCGCGGTGCCGACGAGCGCGAGCTTGACCGGGGTCGTGCCGCTGCGGCCCATCGAGCCGATGCCGTAGACGACGACCATCGCGGCCGCCGCGCCCGCGAAGGCGAACCACACGTACCCGGCCGGGCTGGTGATGCCCAGGACGGTGATCGACAGGACGACGGCGAGCGAGGCGCCGGCGTTGATGCCGAGCAGGCCGGGGTCGGCGAGGGGGTTGCGGGTGACGCCCTGCATGACGGTGCCCGCGAGGCCGAGCGCGCAGCCGACCAGCAGCCCGACGACGGTGCGCGGCAGCCGCTGGTCCAGGACGACGTTGTGGTCCGCGTCGCCCGGCACGCGTGCGGTGAGCGCGTCGACGACGGTGCCGAGCGGGATGTCTCGGGCACCGAGCGCGAGGCTGGCCGCGACGACGAGGAGCAGCAGCACGGCCGCGCCGGCGAGCGCGAGCACGCGCCGCCGGGTGGGGGCGGTGCGTCGTCGGGGGTCGGTGGTGAGGGTCTGGGTCATCGACGGGTGGTGCGCGGGGTCACTGCGCCTCGGCGCGGCCCTGGCGCCAGTAGCCCATGAACGCGACGCGGCGCCGGCAGACGCCGACCTCGCTCACGAGCAGGCGGCGCAGCGTCTTGATGACGGCGGCCTCGCCGGCGAACCAGGCGTAGAAGTCGGAGCCGCAGCGCTCGCCGCGGCCGCAGCTGTCGATCGGCTGGATCTGCAGGACCGGGGAGTCCCACAGGAGCTGGGAGTCGACGTCGACGTCCTCGAGGGTCTGGCGCTCGACGGCGCGGGCGCCGCCGAGCAGCGCCGCGTGCGAGTCGACCCAGGAGCGGACGGCGGGGACGAGCTCCTCGCCGTGGGCGCGGCCCTCCCGGCTGAGCCAGGTGAGGCGGGCGCCCGGCGGCAGGGTGACGTCGAGGACGTCACCGGCCTCGGGCACCTCGATGAACGCGCGGGCACGGCGGCCGGCCGGCAGGCTCTCGAGGATCGAGCAGATCGCGGGGGCGGCGGTCTCGTCGCCGGCGAGGAGGAGGTCGGTGGCGGTGCCGGGCGACCAGTCCGAGCCGACGGCGTTGTCGCGGGAGCGGGCGTCGGGGCCGACGAGGACGACGCGGTCGCCGACCTGGGCCCGGGTGAGCCAGCGTGAGGCGGGACCGGCGTCGCCGTGGACGACCATGTCGATGTCGACCTCGCGGCTCGCGGGCCGCGCGGCGCGCACGGTGTAGGTGCGGAACGGGCTGCGCCGGTCCTCCGGGGTCTGGCGCCAGCGCTCGTACCAGGTGCCCGCGAGGATCGTCTCCTCGTCCTCCTGGCCGACGTCGGTGAGGTGGCCGTCCTCGAGCGGGAGCACGAGCTTGACCCGCTGGTCGTGGCCGTGGGTGCCGAACCACCGCAGGTCCGCGCCGGTGAGGGTGACGCGCCGGAAGCTCGGCCCGAGCACTCGGACGGCGGCCACCTCGACGGCGAAGGGCCGGTACGCGGGGCGCCCGTCGAGCGGGACGTCCTGCGTGGCGACCGCCTCGTCGGTCGGGCCCTGAAGTGAGGTGAGCATTACCTAAGTAGACCACCTGCGTGGCGCCCGACGCCAGACCGAAGGTCCCAAGTCTCACGGGGAGGTCCCCGCGAGGCGGGAACGCCCCGTCCCGGCGATGTCGGTGGTCGGTGGCACGATGCGGTCATGGACGACGGCGAGCAGGTCCCGGTCTCGGCGGAGGACCTCCTCACGTCCTTCTTCGCCACGGCGCCGGTCGCTGCGCACCCGGCGATCCGGGCGCGGGTGCCGCGGGTGCGCGCCCACCTGCTCACCTACCTGGACACCGAGGCGGAGGACTGCCTGACGAACGACGAGCTCACCCTCCTCCACGCCGAGCGTCAGCTCCAGCCCCGGGACGCGGTGCTGCGGGTCGTCGGCGCGGAGGCACTCCTCGTCGCCCTGCCCGGCTTCTGCCACCCGGCGTGGCTGCTGCCTGCGCTGGCGGACGCCCACGCGCAGCTGCGCGTGGTGGCGGCGCTGCGTGACCGGCTGGCCGAGGAGCCGCTCGGCACCGACGCCGTGTGCCTGCTGCGCGACGTGGACGCCGCGGTGCGCCGGGCCCAGGCCGTGCTCGACGGTTCACCGGCGGCCTGAGGCGACGGCCCCTGCCCGGGCGCCGGGGCCCGGACACGAGAAACGCCCGCCCCCGGTGGGGCGGGCGTTCTCCGTGCAGGTCAGGCCGTGATCGGCCCGCCGGAAGTCACGCGGCGGTGGCGCCGCTTGCGTCCGGTGGAGGGCTGCTCGGCCGGCGGCTGCTCGGCCGGCGGCTCCTCCGCGGCCGGCTCCTCCGAGGGCACCGGCGCGGCGGCCGGCTCCTCGGCGGGCACCGGCTCGGCGGCGACCGGCTCGGCGGCGACGGGCTCGGCTGCAGCGGGCTGCTCGGCCGTGCTCGGCTCCTCGGCGGCAGGCTCGTCGGCCTCCACCTGGACCTGCGCCTCGGCGGGGGCCGGGGCGGCGGGCTCGCCGTGTCCGTTGGGCAGCGCGGCCGCCAGCGCGTCGAGGCTCGCCTTGACGTCCTCGACCTTCCGGCTGGTCGCGTCGACCGCGGCGGGGAGCTCCACGGTGGGCGTGGTCTCCCGCACGGGCTCGGGCAGCTCGATCGCGGGCGTCGTCCCGCGCCTGCCGCCGCGGGCACCGGAGCCCCGCCTGGACCCGCGCGCCGGGGCGGCCTGCGCGGGCTCGGGCGTGACCTCGGGCTCGGGGGTGGCCTCGGGCTCGGGGGTGGCCCCGGGCTCGGAGGCCTGCTCCGGCTCGGGCGCGGCGTCGGGGGTGGACCCGGTCTCGGGCTCCTGCTCGGGCTCGGCGTACGCCGTCCGGTGGGCGGGCTTGTCCGAGTGGGCCTGGGCCGCTGCGGCCGCGATGGTCGCGAGCGTGGCCTTGACCGCCTCGCGGGCGGCCTGCGACTCCTGCTCGTCCCCACCCTCGGCGGTCTCCGCGGAACGTCCTCCGCGTCCGCGGCGTCGCCGGCTGCCGCCGTCGCCCCCGTTGTCGCCGCCGGAGCCGCCCTTCTCCACCGGGTGGTCGTGGACGATGAACCCGCGGCCGCCACAGTGCTCGCACGGCTCGCTGAACGCCTCGACGAGGCCCTGGCCCACCCGCTTGCGGGTCATCTGGACGAGCCCGAGGGAGGTGACCTCGGCGACCTGGTGACGCGTGCGGTCGCGGCCGAGACACTCGACGAGGCGACGGAGCACGAGGTCCCGGTTGGACTCGAGGACCATGTCGATGAAGTCGATGACGATGATGCCGCCGATGTCGCGCAGCCGGAGCTGGCGGACGATCTCCTCGGCGGCCTCGAGGTTGTTCTTCGTCACCGTCTCCTCGAGCGTGCCGCCCGAGCCGGTGAACTTGCCGGTGTTGACGTCGACGACCGTCATCGCCTCGGTGCGGTCGATGACGAGCGACCCGCCGGAGGGCAGGTAGACCTTGCGGTCCATGCCCTTGGCCAGCTGCTCGTCGATGCGGTACTCGGCGAAGACGTCGGCGCGGTGGGTCCAGTGGTGCATCCGGTCCACGAGGTCCGGGGACAGCTCGCGGACGTAGGAGGAGATCGTCTGCCACGCCCCGTCACCGGAGACGACGAGCGAGCCGAAGTCCTCGTTGAAGACGTCGCGGACCACGCGCACGGCGAGCTCGGGCTCGCCCTTGAGGAGCACCGGGGCGCTCTTCGCTGCCTTCGCCTTGGCCTGGATGTCCTCCCACAGCGCGGTGAGGCGCTCGACGTCGGCGCGCAGCTGCTCCTCACTCGCACCCTCGGCCGCCGTGCGCACGATGACGCCGGAGCCCTCGGGCACGACCTGCTTGAGGATCTTCTTGAGCCGGGTGCGCTCGTTCTCGGGCAGCTTGCGGGAGATGCCGGTCATCGCGCCGGAGGGCACGAGGACGAGGAAGCGCCCGGCGAGGGTGACCTGCGCGGTGAGGCGCGCGCCCTTGTGCCCGATCGGGTCCTTGGTGACCTGGACGAGCACGGGGTCGCCGGGGCTCAGCGCCTGCTCGATGCGGCGGGGCTGGCCGGACATGCCGACCGCGTCCCAGTTGACCTCACCGGCGTACAGGACGGCGTTGCGGCCCTTGCCGAGGTCGACGAAGGCGGCCTCCATGCTCGGCAGCACGTTCTGCACGCGGCCGAGGTAGACGTTGCCGACGATCGAGGTCTGCGTCTCGCGGGCCACGTAGTGCTCGACGAGCACGCCGTCCTCGAGGACGGCGATCTGGGTACGGCCGTCACGCTCGCGCACGATCATGGAGCGGTCGACGGCCTCACGGCGGGCGAGGAACTCGGCCTCGGTGATCGTCGTGCGGCGGCGGCCCGCGTCGCGGCCCTCCCGGCGGCGCTGACGCTTGGCCTCCAGGCGGGTGGAGCCCTTGAGGGCGGTGATCTCGTCGCGGGCGGCGCGGCCCTCGCGAGAGGTCGCCGAGCCGTCGTCGGCGGCGCGGGTGCTCGACCCGCTCCGGCGGCGACGGCGGCGGCGACGGCTGGAGGCCGAGCCGTCGTCGTCGGTCTCGTCGTCGCCGTCGGTCCCCTCGTCGTCGGAGGACTCGGTCTCGGACTCGGACTCGACGTCCGGCGCGGCCGTCTCGTCCTGCTCGTCCTCGTCGTCGGTGGACTCGTCGGTGGACTCCTCGGCGGAGTCCTCCCGGCCACCCCCGCGGTTGCGGCGGCCACGGCCACCGCGGCGACGGCGACGGCGCTGGCCGCTCCCCTCACCGTCGGCGGTCTCCGGTGCCTCGGCGTCCTCCGGGGCCTCGATCGTCTCCTCGTCCGCCTCGGTCACCGCGGCCGGCTGCTCGGTCACCGCGGCCGGCTGCTCGGGAGCAGCGGCGGGTGCCTCGGCATCAGCGGCGGGTGCCTCGGCATCAGCGGCGGCGGCGCGCTTGCGCGGCGCGCCGGCGTCGGTGCGCACCCGGCGGCGGGCCCGCGGCTCCGGTGCCTGGAAGAGCAGCGCGGTGGCCGGCAGGCGCACCTCGGCGGCCTCCTCGACCTCCTCGGCGTCCTCGTCCTCCTCGGCCTGCTCCGCGAGCTGGCCCGGGGCGCTGAACTCGGCGAGCACGTCGATCGTCTGCTCCGCGCTGCGGGCGGCCCGACGACGGCGCGGGGCCGGGGTCTCCTCGGCGGCGGCCGGCTCGGCGTCCGTGGCGGGCGCCTCCGCGGCGACCTCGGCCTCGGGCTTCCTCGCGCGGCTGCGTCGGGCGGCGGGCGTCCGCGTCGCGGGCGCGTCGGCGGCGGCCTCGGCCGACTGCTCGGCCACGGCCTCCTCGGGCGCCGCCTCCTCGGCGGCGGGCTGCTTGCGGGCGCGGCTGCGCGGCGCGCGCTTGGGAGCGGCCGGAGTGTCGGTGGCCGCCTCGGCGGCGGGTGCCTCGGTGACCGCCTCGGCGGCGGGCGCCTCGGGCGCGTCGGCAGCGGCGACGGGCTTGGTCGTACGGCGGCGGGTGGTCGCGGCGCGCTTCGGCGCCGGCTCCGCACTCTCCTCGGCCGGGGTGTCGGCGGGCGCCTGCGCCGGGGCAGCGGCCCTGCGCGTCCGCGGCTTGCGGGCGGCCGGGGCCTCGGCGGCTGCCGGGCTCTCCTCGGCGGCTGCCGGGGTCTGCTCGGGGGTCGCCTCGGCGGCGGCCGGCTTGCGGGTCCGGGGAGCGCGCTTGCGCGCGGGAGCGGGCACGTCGGTCTGCACGGCGGCGTCCGCAGCCGGCGCGTCGGCGGCCGGGCTGTCGGCAGCCGGCGTCTCGGCGGCCGGGGTCTCGGCGGCCGGCTTCGGCGCCGTCTTGCGGGGCGCGCGCTTGCGCGGGGCGGCCTTGGTCTCGGTGGCCTGGCCGTCGGTGGGCTGGGCCTGGGCGGGCTGCGTCTCGGCGGGCTGGGCCTCGGTCGGCTGCGCCGTCGTCGGTGCCGCCGTGGCCCGGGTGACCCGGCGTCGCTTGGGCTTCTCCACCGGCTGGGTCGACTCGGAGTCTGGTGTCGTGGTCATTGACTTGTCCCTCGCCGTGGTCACCGCCCACACCATCGGCGCCACGGCCGGTTCAGTCGTCGCCGGCGGGGGCCGACGACGGAAGTCGTTGGTTCACGTCCGACCTCCGCGGTGTGCATCGGTCGGGCGGCGACGGCGTCGCAGGTGCCGCCTGACGGACCCGAAGGGCGTCCGGCGAAGACCCTCACCGCTTCTGCAGCAACGCACTCACCCGGGTGGTGAGGCGGCGCGAAGTCGAGGCGAGTACCTGTTTTCGTCGTCGGGCCGGGGAACGGGGTGTGGACCTGTCCACCGGCCAGTCGTAGTATCGCACAGCGCCTGATCAGCGGCGCGAGCGACACTCTGGCGCGCGGTCGGGACCTAGGTCCCACTCCTGATTTCTCCCCATTCCTAACGTGGACAGGGGTGCCTTCGGAAGGGCACGTGTTCACGACGGAGGAGATGGCAGTGGAAGCGCTCGACCTCGCCCGCTGGCAGTTCGGTATCACGACCGTCTACCACTTCATCCTCGTCCCCTTGACGATCGGCCTCTCCACGCTCGTCGCGATCATGCACACCGCGTGGGTGCGCACCGGCAAGGCCGAGTGGCACCGGCTGACGAAGTTCTTCGGCAAGCTCCTCCTCATCAACTTCGCCCTCGGCGTCGCCACCGGCATCGTCCAGGAGTTCCAGTTCGGCATGAACTGGTCGGAGTACTCCCGCTACGTCGGCGACATCTTCGGCGCCCCGCTCGCCATCGAGGCCCTCGCGGCGTTCTTCCTCGAGTCCACCTTCCTCGGGCTGTGGATCTTCGGTGAGGGCAAGCTGCCCAAGTGGCTGCACAACGCCTGCATCTGGGCGGTGGCCGTGGGCACGACGCTCTCCGCCTACTGGATCCTCGCCGCGAACTCGTGGATGCAGCACCCGGTCGGCGCGGTCTTCAACGAGGAGACCGGGCGGGCCGAGCTCGACGGCGTCCAGGGCTTCTTCGAGGTGATGACGAACAACACCCTCGTCGCCGCCTTCACCCACACGATCACCGCCGCCTTCCTCGTCGCCGGCACCTTCGTCGCCGGCATCTGCGGCTGGTGGATCGTGCGCACGGTGCGCGCGGGCAAGCGTGAGGAGGCCGCGTCGGTGTGGCGGCGCGGCGCCTACGTCGGCCTCGTCACCATGCTCATCGCCGGTGTCGGCGTCATCGGCACCGGCGACGTCCAGGGCAAGCTCATGTACCAGCAGCAGCCCGGCAAGATGGCCGCTGCCGAGGCGGTGTGCGAGGGGGGCGAGGGCGTCGGCTTCTCGCTGCTGTCGGTCGGCCTGCCGGGCAGCAACGACTGCGAGAACGTCGACCACGTCCTCGAGGTCCCCTTCCTCACCTCCTTCCTCGGCACCGGCAGCTTCACCGGCCCGGACTCCTACCTGCCCGGCGTCAAGGACGTCCAGGAGCAGCAGATGGAGCTCTACGGCGACCTGCCGGGCGTCACCGCGGACACCGAGTTCTACCCGAACCTCTTCGTCACCTTCTGGAGCTTCCGGCTGATGATCGGGCTCGGCGTCTTCTCGGCGGCGCTCGCCGTCGCCGGGCTCTGGCTGCTGCGCAAGGGCAAGGTCACCGACTCCACGTGGTTCTCCCGCCTGTGCCTCGTCGCGCTGCCCATGCCCTTCCTCGCCTCGAGCTTCGGGTGGATCTTCACCGAGATGGGACGTCAGCCGTGGGTGGTCCACCCCAACCCGGCCAGCCCGGTGGACCAGGTGCTCCTGCTCACCACCGACGGCGTCTCGACCGTCGTGTCCGGGGGCACGGTCCTGCTCTCCCTCACGATCTTCACCCTGCTGTACGCCGCCCTCGGGGTCGTGTGGTTCCTCCTCATGCGCCGGTACGTCCGTGAGGGCGTGACGCCGGTCGAGCCACCGACAGCCGACCAGCCCGAGCCCACCCTGTCCTTCGCGTACTGATCGAGGAGTAAGACCGTGGACCTCCCCCTGCTGTGGTTCCTGCTCATCGCCGTCCTGTGGACGGGGTACCTCGCTCTCGAGGGCTTCGACTTCGGTGTCGGCATGCTCCTGCGCCCCTTCGCCCGGGACGAGCGTGAGCGGCGCGTCATGCTCCGCACCATCGGCCCGGTGTGGGACGGCAACGAGGTGTGGCTGCTCACCGCGGGCGGCGCGACGTTCGCCGCCTTCCCCGAGTGGTACGCGACCATGTTCTCCGGCATGTACCTGCCGCTGTTCATCATCCTCATCGCCCTCATCGTGCGGATCTGTGCCCTGGAGTGGCGGGCCAAGATCAACGACCCGACGTGGCGCGACCGCTGGGACTGGGGCCTGACCTTCAGCTCGTGGATCCCCTCGATCCTCTGGGGCGTGGCCTTCGCCAACCTCGTCCAGGGCATGGAGATCGAGGTCGTCGACGGCAGCCACCAGCTCACCGGTGGGCTGCTGTCCCTCCTCACGCCGTTCACCCTGCTCGGCGGCCTGGTGACGCTCGGGCTCTTCCTCACCCACGGTGCGATCTTCACCGCGCTCAAGACCGCGGGCCCGATCCACGAGCGCGCCGTCACCCTGGCCTACCGCCTCGCGGCGCCGTCCGCGGTCGTCTCGCTCGTGTGGGTGCTGTGGGCGCAGTTCTCCTACTCGGAGAACTCCTTCTCCCTCATCCCGGCCGTCGTCGCCGCCGCGAGCCTCATCGGCGTCGTCGTCGCGACCAGGCTCGAGCGTGAGGGCTGGGCCTTCGCCCTCCACATGCTCGCCATCGTCGGCGCCGTCGCGTTCATCTTCTGCGCGATGTTCCCCAACGTCATGCGGTCCTCCCTGGACCCGGCGGCCTCGCTCACCATCGCCGACGCCGCCGCGACCCAGGCGACCCTCACCGTGATGAGCGTCGTCGCCCTGATCTTCGTGCCGATCGTCCTGGCCTACCAGGCGTGGACCTACTGGGTCTTCCGCAAGCGGGTGTGGGCCGGTGACATCGTCGGGGACGAGGGGCTGCACCCCAAGCAGGAGCGCAGCTTCGAGGCGACGGGCAGCGCGTCGGGCTGATGAAGCCCCTCGACCCCCGGCTGCTCCGCCACGCGCGCTCGGCTCGCCGGTACATCGCCCTGACGACCGTCTTCGGCATCGTCTCGGCGGGGCTCGTCATCACCCAGGCGCTCCTCATCGCCAACGCGATCGCGCCGGTGATCGACGGCGACGCCGGGTGGGCGCACGCGGTCCCTCTCGTCGGGTGGTTCGCCGTGCTCGCGGTGGTCCGGGTGCTCGTCACGGTGCTCCAGGAGTCCCTCGCCCACCGGGCGGCGGTCGACGTCGTCGCCGAGCTGCGGGCCCAGGTGCTCGACCACGCCGTCGCGCTCGGCCCGCGCGCGATGAACGAGCCGACCGAGCTCGTCACCCTCGTCACCCGCGGCCTGGACGACCTCGAGCCGTACTTCGTGCGCTACCTGCCCCAGCTGCTGCTGGCCGCGACACTCACGCCCGCCACGCTCGTCGTCATCGCCGGCCTCGACGTCGGGTCCGCGGCGATCGTCGCGTTCACCATCCCGCTCATCCCGGTGTTCATGTGGCTCATCGGGCGCCTCACGCAGAGCTTCGCGGCGGACAAGCTCGCCGCCATGCAACGCCTCGGCGCCCAGCTGCTCGACCTGCTCGCCGGGCTGACCACGCTCAAGGCGCTCGGCCGCGAGCGCGGCCCCGGACTGCGCGTGCGCGCGCTGGGCGAGGCGTACAACCGCACGACGATGAGCACGCTGCGGGTCGCGTTCCTCTCCGGAGCGGTGCTCGAGTTCCTCGCCTCGATCGCCGTCGCCCTCGTCGCGGTGACGATCGGCATGCGCCTCGTCTACGGGAACGTCGACCTCACGACCGGTCTCGCGGTGCTCATGCTCGCCCCGGAGGCCTACCGCCCGATCCGCGAGGTCGGCACCCAGTTCCACAACTCCTCCGACGGCATCGCGGCCGCGGAGCAGGCCTTCGCCGTGCTCGAGCGCCCGCTGCCCGCCCACGGCTCGGTGCCCGCCCCGGCCTTCGGCGGGCTCGTCCTGGACGACGTCTCGGTCGCGGCCCCCGGCCGCGACCTCCTCGCGCCCGCCGGCCTCAGCGCCCGCGTCCTGCCCGGCCGCGTCACCGCGCTCGTCGGCCCCTCGGGCGGCGGGAAGACGACGACGGCGATGCTCGCACTGGGCCTGCTGCGCCCCGACCGCGGCCGCGTCCTCCTCCTCCCCGCCACCCCCTCCCCCGCGACAGCCGACTTCCGCGCGACAGCCGACTTCCGCGCGACAGCGGAGTTCCGCGCGAACACCGACGCCGACGCCG
>NZ_VDFS01000040.1:0-10341 GCF_006151955.1 Georgenia sp. 311
AGCGCTGGATCGTGCACGGTGCACGATCCAGCGCTCGGCGGGAGAGGGTGGCGGGAGATGTGGGCGGGAGAGAGGGCCGGGGTGGGGCAGCGGGTCAGTTGCTGCGGATCCAGCCGCCGAGGCCCATGGGGTCGATGGTGACCCCGTTCTTCCACACCTCGAAGTGGACGTGGCAGCCGGTGACGTTGCCGGTCTGGCCGGTGTAGCCGATGACGTCGCCCTGGTTGACCCACTGCCCGGGGCGGACGTTGAAGCGGCTGAGGTGGTTCGTCACGGTGACGTACCCGTTCCCACCGATCCGGCCGTGGTCGATGATGACCTGGTTGCCGTGCGAGGCGTTGCCCGGAGCGGGGATCGTCGCCGAGACGGTCCCGCTGGCCGCGGCGTACTGCGGGTTGCCGCAGGCCGAGCGGACGTCGACGCCGGCGTGCCACCAGCGGTAGCCGGCGATCGGGTGGATCCGGTAGCCGTACGGCGAGGTGACGTACAGCGGGTTGGGCACGGGTGGGAGGATGCTCGCCGAGCCACCGCCTCCGCCGCCACCGCCGCTCGACCCGCCGCCGCCGGAGGAGGAGGACCCGCCGCCGCCCGAGGCCGCGGCCTCCTGACGGGCCTGCTCCTCACGCTCCCGGCGCTCGCGCTCCTCACGCTCGCGCTCGGCGACGGACTGCGCCCGGTTCGCCTCGATGCCGGCGATGATGCCGGCGAGGCGGTCGTCGTCGGCCTCCTTCTGGGCGAGGTCGGCGGCGAGCTGCTCGCGCAGGCCCTCGAGCCGCTCGGCGAGCTCGGACTGCTCCTGCTGGATCTGGACGATCTCGCGACGGTGCTCGTCGGCCGCGGCGCGCGCCTCGTCGGCGGCAGCGACGGCCTCCTGCGCCTGGACGTGGAGCTGGTCGATGCGGTCACGCACCGCCTGCTGGCGCAGCTCGCGGTTGCGGTTGACGGCCGTGATGGTCTCGAGGTCGGTGATGACCTTCGTCTGGGTGCGCACCGCGGTGTCGACGATCGCGGTCTGCCGGATGAACTCCTCGCTCGACCGCGCGTTGAGGACCACCGAGAGACCGTTGAGGGAGGCGCCGCCGCGGTAGGTGCTGCGCGCGAGCTCCCCGATCGAGGAGCGGGTGGCGGCGATCTGGGCGTCGCCCTGGGCCAGCTCCTCCCCCAGGCCGGACAGCTCGGACTCGGCGACGGTGAGCCGGTCGGCGACCGCCTGCTCCTCGCGCTCGGCGGCCGCGAGGTCCTCCTCGGCCTGGGCGAGGGCCGCCTCGGCGACCGGGAGGCGGGCGTTGGCGTCCTCGAGGGCGAGGTAGGCGCCGGCGAGGTCCTCGTTCGTGCCCTCGAGCCGCGAGGACAGCTCCTCGCGCTGCTGGGCGAGGCGCTCGCGCTCCTCCCGCTGCTGCTGCAGCTGGCGGTCGTACTCGCGGATGTCGTCCTCGTAGTCGGCGACGGCGGCGCTGCCCCCGACGACGAGCCCGAGGGCCACGACGGCGGAGAGGAGCGGACGGGACAGGCGGCGCAGGCCGCGCGGGGACGACGTCACGTTCACACCCTCGTGTAGCGGGAGAGGGACACCAGGGAGCTGATGCCGGCGAGCAGGATGGCGGCGACGACGAGCAGCGGCGCGATGAGCAGGACGTCGCCGGTGTCGACGAACTGCACCCACTGGAACTCCGTCGCGAGCCACCCCTCGACGAGGTAGCGCGCGGCGAGCCACAGGCCACCGACCGCGAGGGCGGCACCGGCGAGCGCGGCGATCGCACCCTCGAGCATGAACGGCAGCTGGATGAAGAGGTTCGAGGCGCCGACGAGGCGCATGATCGACGTCTCGCGGCGCCGGCTCATCGCCGACAGGCGGATCGTCGTCGTGATGAGCAGGACCGCGGTGAGGATCATGACGCCGCCGAGGGCGACGGCGAGCAGGGTCGCGCGGTCGAGGATGAGGAACAGCGGCTCGAGGAGCGCCCGCTGGTCGACGACGTCCTCGACGCCCGGCCGGCCGGAGAGCTCGTCGGCGACGACCTGGTACTGCTCGGGGTCCACGAGCTTGATCCGGAAGGAGACCTGCATCTGGTCCGGGGTGAGGGACTGGGTCCACACCGTGTCCGGCATCTGCTCCTGGAAGGCCGCGTAGGCCTCCTCCTTCGTCTCGAAGAAGACCTCGTCGACGTACGGTGCGAGCGCCTCGGACGCGAGGAGCTCCTCGACGTCGGCGAGCTGCTCGTCGGTGACCTCGCCGGCCGCGCACGTGGGCACCGCCGAGTCCTGCGGGCACATGAAGACGGAGACCTCGACGCGGTCGTACCAGTCGTCCTTCATGTTGCCGATCTGCATCTGCAGCAGGGCGGCGGCGCCGACGAAGACGAGGGAGATGAAGGTGACGAGGATGACGGAGACCGTCATCGAGACGTTGCGGCGCAGGCCGGAGGCCAGCTGGCTGAGGACGAAACGTGCGCGCATGGCCCCTACCTCGCCGCGCCGTAGACGCCGCGCGACTGGTCGCGCACGGGGCGGCCGTCCTCGAGCTCGATGACGCGCTTGCGCATCTGGTCGACGATCTCGTCGTCGTGGGTGGCCATGACCACCGTCGTGCCGATCCGGTTGATCCGGTCGAGCAGCCGCATGATCCCGATCGACGTCGTCGGGTCGAGGTTGCCCGTCGGCTCGTCCGCGAGGAGGATCGCGGGCCGGTTGACGAAGGCCCGCGCGATCGCGACCCGCTGCTGCTCACCGCCGGACAGCTCGTGGGGCAGGCGCTTCTCCTTGCCCTCGAGGCCGACGGTCTCCAGCACCTCGGGGACGGTCGTGAGGACGTGGTGGCGCGGCTTGCCGATGACCTGGAGGGCGATCGCGACGTTGTCGAACACGGTCTTGTTCGGCAGCAGGCGGAAGTCCTGGAAGACCATCCCGATCTGCCGCCGCAGGTGGGGCACCCGCCACCGGGACACGGTGGACAGGTCGCGGCCGAGCGCGAAGACCTGGCCGGAGGTGGCCCGCTCCTCACGCAGCACGAGCCGCAGGAAGGTGGACTTCCCCGAACCGGACTGGCCGACGAGGAAGACGAACTCGCCGCGCTCGATCTCCAGGGTCACCTGGTCGAGGGCGGGCCGTGCGCCTCTGGCGTAGACCTTGGAGACGTTCTCGAATCGAATCATGCTCTACGGCCAGTCTCGGAGGTGGGGAAGGTACAGCTCTGGCCCTGTTCGAGAGAGTAGGCACGGGCGCGCGCGAGCCCGGCGGCGACACGCCGCGCGCGGGCCGCGCAGATGTCGGGCGAGGACGCCGGGCGGCGCTCAGTCGGCGCGGTTCTCCTGCTGCTTGCGCCAGCGGATCCCGGCCTCGATGAAGTCGTCGATCTCGCCGTCGAACACGGCCTGCGGGTTGCCCTGCTCGTGCTCGGTGCGCAGGTCCTTGACCATCTGGTAGGGCTGAAGGACGTAGGAGCGCATCTGGTCGCCCCAGCTCGCCTTGACGTCGCCCGCGAGGGCCTTCTTCGCGGCGTTCTCCTCCTGCTGGCGCACGAGGAGGAGGCGGGACTGCAGGACGCGCAGCGCCGCGGCCCGGTTCTGGATCTGGGACTTCTCGTTCTGCATCGACACGACGATGCCGGTGGGGATGTGGGTCATCCGCACGGCGGAGTCGGTCGTGTTCACGCTCTGCCCGCCGGGCCCGGAGGAGCGGAAGACGTCGACCTTGATCTCCGACTCGGGGATCTCGACGTGGTCCGTCTGCTCGATGAGCGGGATGACCTCGACGGCGGCGAAGGAGGTCTGGCGCCGCCCCTGGTTGTCGAACGGGGAGATGCGCACGAGGCGGTGCGTGCCGGCCTCGACGGACAGGGTGCCGAAGGCGTACGGGGCCTTGACCTCGAGGGTCACGCTCTTGAGGCCCGCCTCCTCGGCGTAGGAGGTGTCGAGCACCTTGGTCGGGTAGCCGTGCCGCTCGGCCCAGCGCAGGTACATGCGCATGAGCATCTCGGCGAAGTCCGCGGCGTCGACGCCGCCGGCGCCGGCGCGGATCGTCATGACCGCCTCGCGCTGGTCGTACTCACCGGAGAGCAGCGTGCGCACCTCGAGGTCGGCGAGGTCCTTGCGCACGCTCGCGAGCTCGGCCTGGGCGTCCTCGAGGAAGGCGTCGGCGTCGGCCCCGTCCTCCTCCTGCCCGAGCTCGACGAGCGCCTCGAGGTCGTCGATGCGCTCGCCCATCCGCTCGACGCGGGAGAGCTCGGACTGGGCGTGCGACAGTCGGCTGGTGACCTCCTGCGCACTGTCCGGGTCGTCCCACAGGTTCGGCGCGGAGGCCTTCTCGGAGAGCTCGGCGATCTGGGCCCGCAGCGCGTCGGGGTCCGTCACCGCGCTGATGGCGCGGTAGGTGGAACGCAGCTGCTGGATCTCGTGCGGGAAGTCGATGGCCACGATCACCCAGGTTACGCGATGCCGGGGCGGCGGCTCACCGCAGCGGGCGGCGGCAGGTGGCCGTACGTCACATGAGGTGGGCGACGACGAGCAGGCCGATGAGCATGATGGCAACGGCGCTCGTCGTCACGCGCCACCACAGCGGCTGGACGCGACCGCGGCCCACGCCACCGTCGCGCAGCTCGGGGGGAAGGTCCTCGTTCACCGCCGCTCCTGACGTCGGTAGGCAGGGGTCCCGAACGCGAGCACGACGACGGCCAGCACCATGACCCCGATGATCACCGTAGCCATGGCGACCGCGTCCTCGCCCAGGACACCGACGAGCGGGCTGACGAGGCCCGCGATCCCCGCCTGCGCGGCGCCGATGAGCGCGGCCGCCGCCCCGGCCCGCTCGCCGTGCCGGCTGAGCGCGAGCGCGCTGGCGTTCGGGGGGACGACGGAGTTGACGGCGAGCAGGAGCCACAGCGGGACGACGATGCCGACGAGGCCGCCCACGTCCCGCGCGGCGATGACGTAGAGGGCGACTGCCAGGACCAGCGCGACCGGCACCGCCACGCGCATGATGTGGAGCGGCTCGAAGCGGCGGACGATCGCGGCGTTGACCTGCGACCCGAGGACGAGGCCGATGCCGTTGACGGCGAAGAGCAGCGCGAACTGCGTCTCCCCCAGGCCGTACTCCTCCTGGAAGACGAACGGCGATCCGGCGACGTAGCTCATGAGGGCACCGAGGCCGAGGCCGGGCAGGATCGCCAGGGCGACGAACTGGCGGTCGCGCAGGAGCACGCCGTAGCTGCGCAGCGCGCCGCCGATGCCCTCGGTGCGGCGCCGCTCGGGCGGCAGGGACTCGGGCAGGAAGCGCCACATGAAGAGCATGAGCGCCACACCGAGGGCGGCGAGCACGCCGAAGATCGCGCGCCAGCCGGCGATGTCCGCGACGAGGCTGCCGGCGGTGGGGGCGAGCAGCGGCGCGATGCCGATGACGAGCATGAGGCGCGAGAGGATCGCCGAGGCGGTCGCCCCGCTGTAGCGGTCGCGGATGACGGCCATCGCCGTCGTCGTGGCCGCGGCGTTGCCGATCCCCTGGATGACGCGCAGGACGAGCAGCGGGACGATGCCCGCGGCGACGATGCACAGGATCGAGGCGACGACGTGGAGGGCCACCCCGATCATGACGGGACGTCGTCTGCCGAAGCGGTCGGACAGCGGTCCGACGATGAGCTGGCCGACCGCGCCGCCGATGAGGACACCGGTGATCGTCGCCTGGACGAGGGCGGGGGTCGTGTCCAGCTCGGTCGCCACGACGGGCAGCGACGGCAGGTACATGTCGGTCGTGACCGCCGGGAGTGCGGCCATGACGCCGACGAGGACGATGAACTTCGCACTGGGCCGGGGGCCACGCGGGGCGAGGCTTGTCACCTCTTCATGGTGCACCACCGGGGGGCGGCTGCCCTGGGCCGGGCGGCCTCCTGCCGTGGTGATGCTCGACTCAGTCGTCGGCGACCGTCACGGTGACGTCGATGTTGCCGCGGGTGGCGGCGGAGTAGGGGCACACGGCGTGGGCGGCGTCGGCGAGCCGGCGGGCCTCCTCCTCCGGAACGCCGGGCAGGACCACCTCGAGGGTGACGGCGAGGCCGAAGCCGCCGTCCTCGCGCTTGCCGATGTCGACCCGCGCGCCGACGGTCGAGCCGGAGACGTCGACGCCCGCCTGGCGGGCGGCTCCCTGGAGCGCGGAGTGGAAGCACGCGGCGTAGCCCGCGGCGAAGAGGAGCTCGGGGTTGGCGCCCTGGCCCGAGCCCCCCATCTCGACGGGGACGGCCATGTCGAGGTCGACGCGGCCGTCGGGCGAGCTCACGTGACCGTCGCGTCCCGCGCCGGTGGACAGGGCCTCTGCGGTGTAGATCGGTTCCATCGGCCCACTCTGCGTCAGCTGCTGCCCACGCGCACCCGGGCGTCTCACAGGCGGGCGAGCGCGGCGCCGACGCGACGGACGATCTCCTCCTCGGTGAGCCGGCCGGCCCGCAGGGTGCGGTCGGCGGCGACGTAGTAGAACGCGGCCCCGACCTCCTCGAGCGGCCGTCCGGTGCGCCGCGCCCACGCGAGGCGGTACAGCGCGAGCTGCAGCTCACGGGCGGCGAGCGTCTCCTCGTCGCGCGGCGGCGCACCGGTCTTCCAGTCGACGACGTCCAGACCGTGCTCGTCGTCGAAGACGGCGTCGATGCGGCAGCGGACGACGGTGCCGGCGACGGCGGTCTCGAGGTCGACCTCGACGGCGACCGGCAGCCGGGCAGCCCACGCGGAGGCGGCGAAGGTGCGGCGGAGCTCGGCGAGGTCCGGCGCCGTGCCGGTGGGCTCGTCCGGGGCGAGGAGGTCCTCGGCGCCGTCGACGTCGAGCAGGCTGGGCGCCCCGTAGAACTCCTCGACCCAGGCGTGGAAGCGGGTGCCGACGCTCGCGTGCTCGCTCGGCGCGCTCGGCATGGGCCTGCGCCGGTCGAGGGCGAAGGCGTGCGGGTCGTTGACGAGGCCGACGACGGCGGAGGCGGACAGGTGCGTGCCGAGCGAGACCTCCAGGCTCGCGGCCCGCGACTCCGCCCGCTCGCGCAGGAGCAGCTCCGCGTCGCGCGCCCAGCGGGCGACGTCCCCCTCCCGGGGCTCGGGGACACCGGTGGCGGTGCGCACGGCGACGGCGGCAGCCTCCAGGCGCCCGCGCCGCTCCCCGAGGGGGTCGAGCGGCCAGGTGGCGGCGACGACGCGCTCGAGGCTGGGATTGACGGCGTCCGCCTCGGGCTCGGCGGCCCACCCCAGGGGCGCCTCCTCCACGAGCCCGGCGTCGCGCGGCTCGCTGAGGAAGCGGGAGGGCGGCAGCGGGGACTTGCCGGTGCGGAACCACGAGCCGGTGAGCAGGAGCGTGTGCCGGGCGCGGGTGACCGCGACGTAGGCGAGGCGCCGCTCCTCGGCGACGGCGTGACGGCCGCCGTCGCTGCGCAGCCGGGTGAGCGCGTCGCGCACGTCCGCGTGGGTCGGGGCGGGCGGGACGTCGAGGGCGGGCAGGCTCGCCGCGTCCCCGCGCAGCGGGTAGGGCAGCGCGCACCGGTCGGTGAGCCAGCCGGAGGCGGAGACCGTGCCGTCGGGCCGCGGCCGCCCGTTGTAGCTGGGGAACTGGGACTCCACGAGCCCGGGGACGGCGACGACGTCCCACTCCAGCCCCTTGGCCGCGTGGACCGTGAGCACCTGGACCGCACCGGGCTGCGGGTCGGCGTCGACGGGCTCGAGCCCGCGTTCGCGCTCCTCGGCCGCGTCGAGCCAGCCGAGGAACGCCCCCAGCCCGCCACCGCCGGCGTCGGCGGCGAAGGAGGCGGCGACGTCGACGAACGCGTCGAGGTTCGCGCGGGCGTGGGCGGCGACCCGCCCGGCGCGCGCGGCCACCTCGATGTCCAGACCCATGAGGGTGATCGTGTGGGCGACGACCTCGGGCAGCGACAGGTAGCTCAGCGAGCGGACCTGGCGCAGGAGGTCCCCGACGCGGCGGACGCGGCGCAGCCCGTCCACGGTGAGCGCGCTCCCGGTCGGGGAGCGCCAGTCGGCGGGCGGCGGGTCGTCCACCGCCTCGAGGATGCTCGCCTCGCCCTGCGCGCCGCCGGCGGCGGCCAGGGAGCGCGCCCACGCACCGAGGACGTGGAGGTCCGCGGCGCCGAGGCCGGCGCCGGTGAGCAGGCGCATCGCGGAGTCGCCGCGCGAGGCGTCGTGCGCGGCCTCGAGTGCGGCCCGGACGTCGACGATCTCGGGGGCGGCGAGGAGGCCGCCGAGCCCGAGCACCTCGACCGGGACGCCGCGCGCCCGCAGCGCCTCGACGACGGGGGTGAACTGCGAGCGGGTACGGCACAGGACGGCGGCGGTCTGCTCCGGGGACCAGCGCTCGGCGAGGAAGTCGGCGATGCCGGCCACCTCCTCGTCCACCGACTCCGCGTAGGCGGCGAGCACCTTCCCCTCCCCCGCACCGGGCCGCGCGACGAGCTCGGGCACCTCGACCGGCGCCGGGCCGGAGTCGTCGGGCACGCGCAGCGGGCCGGACACGCGGTTGGCGACGGCGAGGATCCGGGCGTCGTTGCGCCACGAGGTGCGCAGGTAGCGGGTGGGCGTGTGGTCCTGGCCGGCGCGCCCGAGGCTGGGGAACTGGGCGGGGAAGTCGGCGAGCGCGGCCGCCGCGGCGCCGCGCCAGCCGTAGATCGCCTGGTTCGGGTCGCCCACCGCGGTGACGGCGTGCCCGCCGCCGAAGACGGCCGACAGGAGGCGCAGCTGGGCGACCGAGGTGTCCTGGTACTCGTCGAGCAGGACGAGGGGGTACTGCTCGCGCAGCGCCTGCCCGACGGCGGGGACGGTCTCGGCGATCCGGGCGGCCGTGGCGACCTGGTCGGCGAAGTCCATGACGCCGTGCTCGCGCTTGGCCCGGGCGTAGGCGTCGACGAGGTCGAGCAGGGCGAGCCGCTCACGCAGCGAGGTGACCACCTTGCGGGTGTCGGCGTAGGGCTTGGCGGTGCGCCCGGCGGGCGCGGCCTCGGTGAGCGAGCCGGCGAGGTCCTCGAGCTGCTCGCGGGCGTCGTCGGTGGTGAGGAGGTGCTCGGCGAGCGCGCCGGACAGCGCGAGGACCGCCTCGGTGACCGAGCCGGGTGAGGCGTCGACGTCGAGGGCGTCGTGCCAGCCCTGGACGACGCCGTCGGCCAGCTGCCAGGCGCCGGCCTCGGTGACGAGCCGCGCGTCGGGGTCCACCCCGACCCGCAGGGCGTGCTCCTTGGCGATGTCGGCGGCGAAGGAGTTGTAGGTGGCGATCGTGGGCCGGTCGACGTCCATCCGTGGCCCGGTGTCGAGCAGCCCGGCGCGGCGCAGCTGGCGCAGCCGCAGGCGGACGCGGTCGGACAGCTCGGCGGCTGCCTTGCGGGTGAAGGTGAGCCCGAGGACCTCGTCGGCGCGCACGTGCCCGTTGGCGACGAGGTAGACGACGCGCGCGGACATCGTCTCCGTCTTGCCGGACCCGGCCCCCGCGACGACGAGCTGGGGCGCGAGCGGCGCCTCGATGACGGCCTGCTGCTCCTCGGTGGGCACGTGCTGGCCCAGCGCGCGGGCGATGTCCGCGGGGCTGTGCCACAGGGGGGTGGTCGTGCCGGTCACTGGGTCACCTGCCGTCCCTCGTCCTGGAGCGGGCAGCTGCGCCGCACGGGGCAGTGCCCGCAGCCGGGGTTGAGCCGGGCGTCGAAGCACGACCCCGCCATCGTGTCGGCGACCCGGGCGACGAGCTCGTGCGCCCAGCGCGGGTCCTCCGCCTCGGCGGGCGGCACCTGCGCCCGGGTGGTCGGCCCGCTGCTGCCGGCCCCGAGGTAGACGAGCCGCGCGCCGTCCGGGAGGGCGGGCCGCTCGAGGCCCCCGGCCTCGACCGCCACCTGGTAGGTGGCGAGCTGGGCGTTGGTGCGGGCGTCGTCCTCGCTCACCGGGTTCTTCGAGGTCTTGAGGTCGACGACGCGCACACGCTCGGCTCCGGCGACCGGGTCCGGCCCGAGCCGCTCGACGCGGTCGATGCGCCCCACGAGCCTGGCGCGCCCGACGTCCGCCTCGAACTTCCGCTCGACGTCCACCTCGCCCGGCACCCCGGCGACGTAGGCGGCGAGCCGCTCGACCATCCGGTCGGCCTGCTCGCGCGAGCGCCGCCCGACCCAGCCCTCGCCCAGCCCGAGGGAGGACCAGCGGGAGTCCAGGGCCTCGCGCAGCTCCTCGAGGGTGCCGTGCGGGTGCTCGGCGGCGATCTCGTGGACGAGGTTGCCGAGCGACTGGTCCAGGGTGTCCTCGCGCCGGCCCCCGGCGGCCTGCAGCGCCCACCGCAGCGGGCAGCGGTCGGCCGTCTCGACGGCCGACGGCGAGACGCGCACCTGCTGGTCCGCGG
>NZ_VDFS01000040.1:10666-21179 GCF_006151955.1 Georgenia sp. 311
AGGCCGTGCCAGTCGTCGGGGTCGGCGCCCGGCACCTCCTCGGCGGCGAGGTGGGCCAGGAGCGCGGCCGCGGCCTCGAGCCGGGGCCGGTTGCCGGGCAGGTCTCCGGCGGCGACCTCCTCGTCGAGCGCGGCGCGCAGCTCGGCGACGAGCCCGCGCAGGTCGAGCGCGGGCGGGACCCGGGTGAGGGCGGCGTCCTCGGTGTCCGCACCGAGGAGCTCGAGGAAGGAGGAGGGGCGGTCGTCGAGGTCGAGGACGGCGGTGGCGACGAGGCGGCGGGTGGAGCGCGAGACGGCGACGGCGAGCATGCGCAGCTCGTCGTCCAGCACGTCGCGCCGGGCCTGGCTGCGCGGGGCCACGGCACCCGGCTCGCGCCTGCCGGAGGCGATGTCGGCGAGCTCGCCGGCACCGAGGAGGGTGTCGCGCAGCCGCAGGTCGGGCCACACGTCCTCCTGGAGCCCGGCGAGGACGACGACCTCCCACTGCCCGCCGCCGGTGCCGGCGGGCGTGAGGATCGCGACGGTCTCGGTGCGCTGGGCCTGGGCGGCGAGGGTGTCGGCGGCGATGTCCTGGGCGAGGACCTCGGCGACGAACCCGGCGGGCCCCGCCCCGGCCTGCCGCTCGTCGAACTGCTCGGCGGCGCGGAAGAGCGCCATGAGGGCGTCGAGGTCGGCGTCGGCGCGCTCGCCGGACACTCCCCCGGCCAGCGCCCGGCGGCGCCAGGGGTCGGCGAGGCCGGTGGCCTCCCACACGGCCCACAGCACCTCGGTGGCGCCGCCGCCACGCTCGGCGGCCACGCGTCCGGCGGCGAGCGCCCGCGCGACCCGCAGCGGGCCGCGCCGGTGCGGTCCGGGCAGCTGCTCGGCGCGGGCGGGAGCGGCGAGGACCTCGAGCAGGAGCGCGTCGGTGGCCGCGCGGACCGCCGCCGGGGCCGCGGCCTCGGGCAGCTCGGCGGCGGCAGCGGTGCGCAGCACCCGGCGCAGCCCGCGCAGGGACACCGAGTCCATGCCGCCCACCGGGGAGCACAGGAGGGCGACGGCGGCCTCCGCGTCGAGCCCGCCGCTCACCGCGCGCAGCGCCGTGAGCAGCGGGCGGACCGCGGGCTCCTCGCGCAGCGCCTGGCGCGCACCCTCCTGGGCGACCGGGACGCCGGCCTCGCGCAGCTGGCGCCGCAGCCCGGCGACCTGGCCGGTGGACCGCACGACGACGACCATCTGCGACCACGCCGTGCCGTGGTGCAGGTGCTCCTCGCGCAGCCGCCGGGCGATGTGCGCCGCCTGCTGGCTCACGCTGCGCAGCACCGCGGTCTCCACGCCGTGCGGGGCGCCGTGCGCGGGGGCGTCGGGAGCGGGGTCGAGCTCGTGGACGTGGGGGGCCGCGCGGTGGCGGGCACCCCCGACCACCGACACCTCCCCGGTGACTCGGCGGACGACCTCGCGCAGCTCGGGCGTGCCGCGCCAGACGGTCCCGAGCACCTCGCGGTCGGCACCGAACCCACCGAGCGCCTCCCCGGTGACGGCACGTCCGACGAGCGCGGGCGTCCCGCCGCGGAACCCCTGGACCCCGGCGTCCGGGTCGCCGAGGAGGACGAGCTCGGCGCCGTCGTCGGCGAGGGCGTGGAGGAGGCGTGCCGTGGCGAGCGTGGCGTCCTGGTAGTCGTCGACGACGACGGTGCCCCACCGCGGCGGGGCGAGGTCGGGCAGGTCGGTGCGCCAGTCGCGCAGCGCCTGGGTGGCGACGTCGACGACGGCGGCGACGTCGTAGCGCGGGCCACGGTCGGCCGGGCTCTCCCCGAGCACGGTGACGTCGGCGTACTCCTCCAGGACGACGGCGGCGGACTCCCACTCGGGCCGGCCCGCGCGCCGGCCGAGGGCGGCGAGGTCCTCCGGGCTGAGGCCGAGCTCGACGGCGCGGGTGAGCAGGTCGCGCAGCTGGTTGCGGAACGCCGTCTGGGCCCGCGCCTCGGCGCCGATCTCGGCGGGCCAGCCGGGGTCGCGTCCCAGGCCCTCGGCGTGGCCGGCGAGCAGCTCGGCGAGGATCGCGTCCTGCTGGGGGCCGGTGACGAGCGTGGGCGGCGGCAGGCGCAGCGCCGTGGCCCGGGCGTGGACGACGGCGTAGGCGAAGGAGGCGACCGAGCGGACGAGCCCTCGCGAGCTGCCCCCGGCGCCGACGAGGCGCGAGCCGACGAGGTCGCGCACGCGGTCGGCCGCCCGCCGGGACGGCGCGAGGAGCAGCGCCGGGCTGCTCAGCGGGTGCGAGCCGACCGGTGCCCCGGCGGCGGCGCGGGCGAGGAAGGTCTCCACCGCCGTCGTCGTCTTGCCGCTGCCCGGTGCCCCGACGACGAGGAGGTGCCCCTGCCCCACGGGCCGGTCGACGACACGCCGCTGCCCCGCGTCCAGCCCCACGGGGGCGGGTGCCGCGGGGACGTCGAGCCTCACGTGTGCCACGCCCACGATGGAACCACGACCCACCGACATCCCGTCACGCCCGCGGCGAACACCACCCCGCCCCGCGAGCCCTGCCCGCCTACGATGGGACGACTGCCAGTCCCCGCGGCCCCGGCCGCCTCAGCAAGGAGCCACCTTGGAGATCACCATCGGCGTGCGCGACATCCCCCGCGAGATCACGATCGAGTCGCCGCTGTCAGCGGACGAGCTGCGGGAGACGGTCCGGTCGGCGCTCGACGCGGGCACCGCGCTCGAGCTCACCGACGAGCACGGCGTCCAGCTCCTCGTGCCCGGCGGGGCCCTCGGTTACGTGCGCCTCGGCTCGGAGACCCCCCGCCGCGTCGGCTTCGGGATCTGACCCAGCGGCTGCCGGCCGGACGGCCCTGTCCTCGGGGCGGGCCAGCCGGTCGGTGACGGGTCTGCGGCTGCCCGCTCAGGCAGCCAGACCGAGCCGCTCCATCCGCTGGGCGTGCCTGCTCGACATCGTCGCGGCAGCCGGCGCCTGGAGCGCCGTGACGGCCTCGCGCCGGTCCCCGGCGGCGTCGGCGATCTGCGCGACGACCGCGGGCAGCACGGCCAGCGCCTCCCCCGCCACCCGGCGGCCCCACAGGGACAGTCGCGCGCGCAGCGGCTCGTCCTGCGAGAGGCGCCCGGCCATGAGGTCGATGACGACGTCGTCCGGCGCGCTCGCCCCCTGCATCACGCGCTCGCGCTGCTCGGCAGGAAGCAGCTGCGCGAGGACATCGCCGAGGTCGTGCACCATCCCGCCCATGACGGCGGTGCGCAGCAGCTGCTCCTCCCAGCTCATGGCCTCCATGCGCCCGCCGACCTCCTCGAGGAACCCGAGGTAGGGCGTCACCCCCTCGTGCGTGCCGACGGCCTCGTCCAGCATGGCCGCGACCACGTCGTAGTGCCCCATCCGCTCGGCCGCCGCCCGGGCGAGCGACTCGCGTGCCCCGAGCGCGGGCGCGAGGTCGGCGTCGGCGGACAGCCAGGAGAAGGCCACGAGGTCACCCGCACCGAGGAGGGCGAGGACGGACGCCGGCCCCTCGCGGCCGTCCAGTGGCGGTGAGGGCGGGTTGTTCGGCATACGTCCAGCGTACGTCCGGCCCACGGGTGACCACCGGGCGAGCCTCCGCGTGACACTTGTCATGCAAACGCTTGCATGCCATCGTCTCCGCACCGGACCGGCAGCCGCCCTTCCGGACGAGTCACTTTGGATCAATGAGGAGACAACGTGGGTGGTTTGGACTGGGCCGTCGTCGGCGGCTACTTCCTCGTCATGGTGTGGATCGGCATGTGGTCGAGGCGCCGGATCTCCAACGCGAAGGACTTCTACGTCGCCGACGGGAAGATCCCGTGGTGGCTGACGGGCATCTCGCACCACATGTCCGGCTACTCGGCCGCGGTGTTCGTCGGGTACGCGGCCCTCGCCTACACGACCGGCTTCGCCGTGTACGTGTGGTGGGCGCTGAGCATCACCGTCGCCTGCGCCGTCGGCGCCTGGCTCTTCGCCCCGCGCTGGCCGCGCCTGCGCCAGCAGCTGGGGATCATCTCGCCCCTCGAGTACCTCACGACGCGGTTCAACCTCCCCACCGAGCAGGTGCTCGCGTGGTCCGGGGCGCTGCTCAAGGTCTTCGACGTCGCCGCGAAGTGGACCGCCTCGGCGATCCTGCTCAACGTCTTCGCCGGCATCCCGCTGGCCTGGGGCGTCCTCCTCGTCGGCGGCGTGACGATGTTCTACTCGACGATCGGCGGCATCTGGGCCGACGTCCTCACCGACTTCGGCCAGTTCGTCATCCAGTTCGTCGCGGCCATCGTGATGTTCGTCATCGTCCTCGTCAAGCTCGACGGCGTCTCGACCCTCTGGACCATGTGGGACCAGCTCCCGGCGGGGCACTCCCAGCCGTTCAACGGCACGCTGACGATGTGGTTCTTCCTCGCGTACTGCGTCATCGCCACGCTCTCCTACAACGGCGGCACCTGGAACCTCGCGATGCGGATGATCTCCACGCCGAACGGCCGTGAGGCGCGCCGCTCGATGATCCTGTCCGGCGGCCTGTACCTGCTGTGGCCGCTCGTCCTCTTCGTGCCGATGTGGGCAGCGCCGATCCTCTTCCCGAACCTCGCGAACCCGGAGGAGTCCTACGCGATCATGGCGCAGTCGCTCCTGCCGGCCGGCCTCGTCGGCCTCGTCCTGGCCGGCATGTTCGCCCACACCATGGCGATGACGGCGTCCGACGCGAACGCGATCTCCTCGGTCGTCGTGCGCGACATCATCCCCGCCTTCCGCAAGGGCAGGGGCTTCCTCCCCGAGGCCCGTGAGCTGTGGGTCGCCCGCCTCACGACCTTCCTCTTCATCGCGCTCTCCATGGGCATCGCGCTCACCTCCGACAGCTTCGGCGGCGTCCTCGGCCTGCTCATCACGTGGTTCGGCGCGCTCGTCGGGCCCATCGCGATCCCGATGCTCCTCGGGCTCCTGCCCTGGTTCCGGAGGTCCGGCCCCTCCGCCGCCCTCATCTCCTGGGCCGCCGGCCTCATCGTCTTCGCGCTCAACAAGTACGTGTGGCCCGGCTGGATCGAGTCGCTCGGCGACCAGGCCCAGGCCTTCACGGTCGCCGGCCCCGTCCTCGTCTCCCTCGTCCTCTTCATCGTCATCGGCTACCTCAAGCCCGAGAACACCCCGGAGAGCGACGCGCTCATCGACTCCCTCGACCGCGACATCGAGGACCAGGACCTGGCGACGGCGGAGCGCGCCTGATGGAGACGGTCAGCTGGCGCCGGCACCTCGAGCAGGACGTCCTGCCGTGGTGGCAGGGCCGTGCCCTCGACGACGAGGTGGGCGGGGTGTTCACCTGCTTCGACAACGACGGCGTGCTGCTCTCGCAGGAGAAGTACACGTGGTCGCAGGGACGGTGGGCCTGGCTGTGCGCGGAGCTCGCCGAGGAGGCCCGCGCGGGACGCCTCGACGTAGACGCCGAGGCGTGGGCCGCACGGGCCACGGGCACAGCGCGCTTCCTCGCCGCACACGTGCCGGTCGGTGAGGGACGCACGGCGTTCCGGACCGACCGGCACGGGCGCCGGCTGACCGGACCGGACGGTGAGGTCGCCGCGAGCGTCTTCGCCGACCTGTTCGCCGCGCTCGGGCTCGGCGCGGCGGCACGGGTGGACCCCTCCGCCCCGCCGGAGTGGGTCCGGCTCGCGACGACCATCCTCACGACCGCCGAGACCGCGATCCTCGACCGCACGGCGCTCACCGCGCCGTACCCGGTGCCACCGGGGTTCCGCGACCTCGCCGGGCCGATGAACCTCCTCCACACGGCCGCGGAGCTGCTCCGGGCGCGTGACGCCGGGGCGGCGGCCGCCCCAGCGGACTGGGAGCGCGTCACCGCGGTGCGGGACCGCGCCCTCGCGTCCCTGCACGAGGAGTTCCTCGACCGCGCGACGTGGTTCGAGTTCCGCCCGGAGCGCGCCGGGCTCGACGAGGCGATGCTCGCGCGCCACCGCACGCCGGGCCACCTCCTCGAGGCGCTGTGGATGCTCGTGCACGCCGAGCAGCAGGCCGGGCTGGTCCCGGACACGGCGCGGTACCTCGCCCTCGCGCGCACCGCCCTGGCCATCGGCTGGGACGCCGAGGAGGGCGGGGTCCTGCGCTACACCGACCGGGACGGCGGCCCGCCCCGCGGCGACCTGCTCGGCCCCGAGCCGACGCCCTACGAGGCACTGGTCGCCGGCACGTGGGACACCAAGCTGTGGTGGGTCCACGCCGAGGCGCTCTACGCCACCGCCCTCCTCGCCTCCCTCACCGGGGACACCGACATGGCGGCCTGGGCCGAACGCGTCGCGGGCTACACGATGGACACCTTCCCCGACGCCGTGAACGGGGAGTGGCTGCAGATCCGGGAGCGGTCCGGCGCACCGCTCAACGCCGTCGTCGCCCTGCCCGTCAAGGACCCGTTCCACGTCATCCGGGCACTGATCTTCCTCAACCGCACGACACCGCAAGGAGCGTCATGACTCTGCACCCGATCCGTCTCCACGTGCACGGCACACCCGAGGAGATGGGCAGCGCCGCCGGGACCCGGGCGGCCCTCCTGCTGCGTGAGGCGCTCGCAGCCAGGGGCAGCGCGCGCGTCATGCTGGCCGCCGCCCCGAGCCAGGCGCACACCCTGCGGACGCTCGCCGCGGCACAGGACCTCGACTTCGGCGCGGTCACCTTCTTCCACATGGACGACTACGTCGGTCTGCCGCTCGACGCCCGCCAGGGGTTCGGCAACTGGCTCGAGGCGAACTTCCTCTCCCTGCTCCCCGGCCCGACCACCTTCCACCGCATCCCGGTGGACCAGGCCGCGGACGAGGCCGCCGCGGGGTACGCCCGGACGATGGGCGAGGAGCCGTTCGACGTCCTCCTCTGCGGGCTCGGGGTCAACGCCCACCTCGCGTTCAACGACCCACCGGCCGACTTCTCCGACCCCCGCGCCGCACGGGTGGTCGAGCTCGACGCCGTCTCCCGCCGGCAGCAGGCCGACGAGGGCCACTTCCCCACGGTCGAGGACGTCCCCGAGCGCGCCGTCACGGTGACCATCCCCCGGCTGCTCCACAGCGCGCACGTCGTGTGCTCCGTCCCGGGCGGCGAGAAGCGGGCCGCCGTGACCCGGACCCTCGGGCTGGACCCCACCCCCGAGGTCCCCGGCACCGCGCTCAAGCTCCACCCCGACGTCGACCTCTACGTCGACGCGGCTGCCGCGCCGGACGCGGAGGCCTCCCGTGGCTGAGCCCGTCGCCGCGGACCGCCTCGTCCACGTCTACGGGCCGGGCGGGCACTCCAACCTCGCGAGCCAGGAGGTCTTCTTCCGGGCCGGCGAGGTCCTCGACGTCGTCCAGGGCGGGAACCCCGTCCCATGACCTCCGGGCCGGGCACCGTGCGCGCCGGGGCGGCGGTCGAGCTCGTCGACGTCCCGGCCGGCACGCCGATGGCGGGGTTCGCCGCACGACTTGGCCCGAGCACCGGCGTCCACGACCCGCTGAGCGTGCGCGCCGTCGTCCTCGACGACGTCGCGCTCGTCACGGCGGACGTGTGCACCCTCCACGAGGACTCCTGCGCGCAGGTCCGCCGGCACGTCCGCGCCCTCGGCCTGGAGGACGTCGTCGTCACGGCGACCCACACCCACTCCGGGCCGTGCGTCGGGCTCGGGCGCGCCGGGGAGCACGACGCCGTGGTCCACGACCGTGTCGTCGCCGCCGCCGTGACCGCCGTCGACCGCGCCCGCCGCGCCCAGGTCCCGGCGACGCTGGAGTACGGGCAGGCCACCGGGGTCGATGTCGCGCGCAACCGCCGCCATCCCGACCGGGTCATCGACCCGGCGGTGCAGACGCTGCACGCCCGCGCCGCCGGCGAGGGCGGCGTGCCGGGGGACGTCGTCCTCACGCTCGTGACCTACCCGTGCCACCCGGTGGTCCTCGACGGCGCCAACACGCTCGTGAGCGCCGACTACCCGGGCGTCGTCCGCGACCTCGTCGAGCAGGCCACACCGGGCAGCGTGTGCGTGTTCGCGACCGGCGCCGCCGGGGACGTCAACACCGGACACTCCGCGGAGTCGTCCTTCACCCCCACCGGGGACGGACGGCGGACCTTCGCCGAGGCCTGGCGCATCGGCACCGTGCTCGCCACGGCCGTCACGGCGTCGGCCACCCACCCCCTGCCCGCCGACCGCGTCTCGCTCAGGTCGGCCGAGGTCGTGCTGCCCGTCGACGCCGACGGCCACCCGACGTGGACCGGGCGGGTGACCGTCCTCGCCGCCGGACCGTTGCGCGTCGTCGGGCTGCCCGGTGAACCCTTCCTCGCCACCGCCGAGCGCATCGCCGCCCTGCGCCCGGGCCGGCCGACCGTCGTCCTCGGCTACGCGGACGGCGTCCCGGGCTACCTCCCGGTGACCGAGGAGTACGCGCACGGCGGTTACGAGGTCCGTGACGCGTACCGCTACTACGGCATGCCCGGCCCGTTCCTCCCCGGGGCCGCCGAGATCCTCCACGACGCGGTGCGCCGCCTCCTCGAGGAGGACGGCGGTGGCTAGCACGACGATCGTCGAGGTCGCCAAGGCGCTCGGGGTCTCCCCCTCGACCGTCTCCCGCGCGTTCAACCGGCCTGCTGCTGCCCGAGACCGTGGCCCGGGTGCGCGAGGTGGCCGCCGAGATGGGCTACGTCCCAAACGGCACGCCCGCGCCCTGAGCACGGGGCGCGGGCTCGCCGTCCGCGGCGTCACGGTGCCATGCGACGTCCTGCGACCGCACTCCGCTGCCCGAGAGCCGAGCTCTCCGACGGGACGCCGTGCCTGCGCGAGACCACCTGATCCCGGAGTCCCGTCTCACAGCCCTCGTGGCGGCCCGGGCGCTACACTGGCACGGTTCATACGGTTGACCGGTCGTCACGTATCAGAGCCCTGCCGCGACGCGCGGCGCGAATGCCCACGATCGGCTGCCACGACCAGGCGGTGCCGACGGCGCCTTCGCCGCCCCGCCACAACCGGATAGGTACGACTCTTGACCGACACCTCCTCGGGCGTCATCACGCCCTCTGCCGGCGACGACAGGATCGACGTCTCCACCGCGGCCGACAGCGCCGCGCTCGACGACGCCGGCATCGCCACCATCGACACCGACATCACCGACGAGTCCAACGAGGCGCTCGCCCCCGAGCTCACCTTCGCCGACTTCGGCGTCGACCAGGCGATCGTCGACTCCCTCGCCGACGGCGGGATCATCCACCCCTTCCCGATCCAGGCGCTCACCCTGCCCGTCGCGCTCGGCCGCCACGACATCATCGGCCAGGCGAAGACCGGCACCGGCAAGACCCTCGGCTTCGGCATCCCGGCGCTGCAGAACACCGTCGCCCCCGGCGAGGACGGCTGGGACGAGCTGCCCGACAAGGGCAAGCCCCAGGCGCTCGTCGTCGTCCCCACCCGTGAGCTCGCCTCCCAGGTCGCCGGTGACCTCGCGGCCGCCTCGCGCCGCCGCCCCACCCTCCGTGTCGTCCAGGTCTACGGCGGGCGCGCCTACGAGCCGCAGGTCGAGGCGCTCCAGCGGGGCGCCGAGGTCGTCGTCGGCACCCCGGGCCGCATGATCGACCTGCTCAAGCAGCGCATCCTCGACCTCTCGCGCGTGCGCACCGTCGTCCTCGACGAGGCCGACGAGATGCTCGACCTCGGCTTCCTGCCCGACGTCGAGACCCTCCTCGCCGGCACCCCCGCGACCCGGCACACCATGCTCTTCTCGGCGACGATGCCCGGCGCCGTCGTGGCCCTCGCGCGCCGCTACATGAGCCGCCCGACGCACATCCGCGCGCAGGACCCGAACGACGACGGCCAGACGGTCAAGTCGACGCGACAGGTCGTCTACCGCGCGCACGCGCTCAACAAGGTCGAGATGCTCTCGCGCATCCTCCAGGCCGAGGGCCGCGGGCTGACGATCGTCTTCACCCGGACCAAGCGCACCGCCGCGAAGGTCGCCGACGAGCTCGCCGAGCGCGGCTTCGCCTCCGCCGCCATCCACGGCGACCTCGGGCAGGGCGCCCGTGAGCAGGCGCTGCGCGCCTTCCGCGCCGGGAAGGTCGACGTCCTCGTCGCCACCGACGTCGCCGCGCGCGGCATCGACGTCGACGACGTCACCCACGTCGTCAACTACCAGTGCCCCGAGGACGAGAAGACCTACCTCCACCGCATCGGCCGCACCGGCCGCGCGGGTCAGTCGGGCACCGCGATCACGTTCGTCGACTGGGACGACATGCCGCGCTGGGGGCTCATCAACCGGACCCTCGGGCTCGGGCTCGAGGAGCCGCCGGAGACCTACCACACCTCCTCGCACCTGTACTCCGACCTGGGCATCCCCGCCGGGGTGACCGGCCGCCTGCCCCGCAGCGCGCGGACCCGGGCGGGCCTGGGTGCCGAGACCCTCGAGGACCTGGGCGAGACCGGCAAGTCCGCCGGCCGCGGCAACCGCGGCGGCGCGCGCGAGGGCTCCGGCCGTCGCGACGGCGGCGAGACCCGCGGCCACGAGAGCCGTGGCCGCGA
>NZ_VDFS01000040.1:21509-26113 GCF_006151955.1 Georgenia sp. 311
GCGAGGCCGCGACCGCGGGCGAGGCCCAGGGCAAGCCGCGCCGCCGTCGTCGTCGCCGCACGACGAACGACACCAGCGAGGGCTGAGCCCTCCCCGCGCGGTCGACCCGCGCGGAACCTGCCACGACAACCGGTGCCGGGCCCCGACAGGGCGCCCGGCACCGGCATGTCGCGCGCGTGTCGCGGGTGGCAGGAAACGGACGCCGGCCCGGCGCAGCGTCGCCTCGGTCCGGGCGCTCCGCGGTCCCACCACCGGCACCGACCTCCGCGCCAGCCTCGGCCCCGGCCGAAACCTGCCACGAAGTGCCGTACGCAGCCCCGACAGGGCGCCCGGCACGGGTGTGTCGCGCGCGTGTCGCGGACTTGGTGGCAGAAACCGTGGACGCTCGCCCGCACCGGTCGGACCGGAGGTTAGCCTGCCCTCGTGCGGGTGACCGGGGAGAGGGCCGGCGCGGTGCGGCGAGGTCGCCGGCCGGCGCCGCACGCCGTGCTCCTCACCCGCGCCGCGCTCCTCGCGCACGCCCTGCTCCACGCCGTGCTCCTCGCGTGCGCGGCGGTCCTCGTGGCCCCGGCGCACGCCCACGCGGCGCTGCCCGCCGCGGGCGGGACGGTGGTGCACGGCAGCGGGTGGGACGTCGTGCGCGCGGTCGACCAGACCGGCCAGGTGCTGCTGTACGTCGGGATCCTCGGCGCGAGCGGGCTCGTGCTCTTCCGCCTCCTCGTCCTCGACCGCGCTGCCCCGGTGCGCCTCCTGCGCCCCACGGCCCAGCTCGCCGCGGTCGGGCTGGTGGGCCTGTTCCTCGTCTTCGTCAGCGCCGGTGCGCGCCTCGTCGGCGCCGGGCCCTCCGGGTTCGTCGACCCCGAGCTGCTGTGGCACTCGCTCACCTCGCGCACCGGCGCGGCGACGGCGCTCGGGGCCGGTGGACTCGCGCTCGCCCTCGCGGGCCGCGGGCGGGTCGTGCCCCTCCTCGGCGTGGTGCTCGCGCTCGTCTCCCTGCCGCTCACCGGGCACACGCGCTCCTTCGGCCCCGGGTGGCTCGTCGTGGGCAGCGACCTCCTCCACGTCCTCGCGGGGAGCGTGTGGTTCGGCGGCCTGCTCGGCCTCCTCCTCACGCTGCGCGCGGCGGGCGTCGAGACCCCCGCGGCGGCGCGCACCGTCGCACGCTTCTCCGACGCCGCCGCCTGGCTGGTGCTCACCCTCGCCGCCTCGGGGACGGTGCTCGCCTGGGTGATCCTCCCCGAGCCGGCCGCGCTGGGCACCACCGGCTACGGCCTCGTCCTGCTCGCCAAGGTGGCGACGGTCGCGTGCGTCCTCGCGGTCGCGGCGTGGAACCGCTTCCGGCTCGTGCCCCTGGTCGCCGCGGGCGGCTCACGCTCGCTGCTGCGCCGCACGGTCGGCGTCGAGGCGACGGCCCTGCTCCTCGTCCTGTCCCTCACCGGGGTCCTGGTCTCGCAGAGCCCGGTCTGACGCGGCCGGGCAGGACGCGGGCTCAGGCGTGGGCGTCGATGAAGGCGAAGACGGCGTCGGCCATGAGCTGGGTGGCGATGGCCGCGAGGAGCAGACCGGCGATCCGGGTGACGAGCGTCGTTCCGCCGTCGCCGAGGATGCGGTGGATGTAGATCGAGAAGCGCATCGCCAGCCACAGGCACACGTGCACGGCGAGGACGGCGAGCGCGATCGCGATCCACCCGGGCGGGCCGTCGGCGTCCTGGACGGCGAGCATGGCGGCGACGATCGCACCGGGCCCGGCGAGCAGCGGCGTGCCGAGCGGGACGAGCGCGATGTTGACCTTGCCTCCGCCGGCGGGCTGGGGCTCCTCCGCCTTGCCGGTGAGCAGCTCCATCGCGACGAGGAGGAGCAGCAGTCCGCCGGACAGCTGGAGGGCGGGCACCGAGATGCCGAGGAAGCCGAGGATGTAGGGCCCGAGCACGGTGAAGGCCGTGATGACGCCGAGCGCGACGAGCGTCGCCTGGCGTGCCGCGCGCTTGCGCTCCTTCGCGGTGCTCGTCGAGGTGAGCGCGAGGAAGATCGGCACGGTCCCCGGGGGGTCCATGATGACGAAGAGCGTGAAGAACGTCGTCGCCAGGAGCGGGACGTCGAGCAGGTCGCTCACGGACGCAGCACGGGCAGGTACCCCTCGCTCTCGATCTGCGCGAGCACGTCCGGGTCGGTGAGGTGCTCCCCCAGCCGGTTCGGCTTGCCCGCGCCGTGGTAGTCGCTCGACCCGGTGACGAACAGGTCGAGCTCTGCGGCCAGGCCCCGCAGCTGGGCCTTGGCACCCTCGTCGTGGTCGCGATGGTCGACCTCGAGGCCGGCCAGGCCTGCCTCGGCCATCTGCGCGATGACCTCGTCCTCGACGACCCGGCCGCGCGAGCCCGCGCGCGGGTGGGCCATGACCGGCACACCGCCCGCGCGGCGGACGAGCTCGATCGCCTCGATGACGTCGGGGGCGTCGTAGGGCACGTAGTAGGGCCCGCGGGTGTCGAGGAGCTCGGTGAAGGCGGTCGAGCGGTCGGCGACGTAGCCGCGGTCGACGAGCGCGTCGGCGATGTGCGGGCGGCCCACCGTGCCCCCGGGCTCGAGCCGCCGCTCGACCTCCTCCCACGTGAGGTCGAAGTCCTGCGCGATGCGCTCGACCATCCGGCGCGCCCGGCCGAGCCGGGACTCCCGGGCCCGGGCGACCGCGGCACCGAGGCCGCGCGCCTGCGGGTCGTGGAGGTAGGACAGGAGGTGGACGCTCGTGCCGCCGGCGGACGTCGAGATCTCCGCGCCGCGCACGAGGGCGACGCCGGTGCGCCCGACGGCGGCGGCGGCCTCGTCCCAGCCGTCCCACGTGTCGTGGTCGGTGAGGGCGACGACGTCGAGCCCGGCCGCGCGCGCCGCGGCCATCACCTGGGCGGGCGGCTCGGTGCCGTCGGACACGCTCGAGTGGGCGTGGAGGTCGACGAACGGACGGACTGGCACGGGTTCCAGGGTAGGCCCTTCCCCCCAGGCCGCACGCCCCCCGTGCGTGCGACGATGGGCACATGACGGACACGGACAGCACGGAGAGCCAGCCGCTGAGCGAGCGTGGCTCCAACCGCTCCCAGCGACCCTCCTCCCCCGCCTTCCGCGCGTTCATCGCCTCCGGCTGGCAGGAGCAGGAGCCGACCCTCCCCGAGCAGAGCCCGGCGGCCCCGTTCGCGGCCGCCCGCCGCGAGCGCCTGGGCGCCCTGTTCCCCGGTGAGCGCCTCGTCCTGCCGGCGGGGACGCTCGTCACGCGGTCCAACGACACCGACTACCGCTTCCGGCCGAACTCGGCCTTCGCCCACCTCACCGGCCTGGGCACCGACGAGGAGCCCGACGCCGTCCTCGTCCTCCACCCGGTCGCCGAGGGCGAGGACACCCACGAGGCGGTGCTCTACTTCCGCCCGCGCGCGGGCAAGGACACCGAGGAGTTCTTCGCCGACGCCCGCTACGGGGAGCTGTGGGTGGGCCAGCGGCCGAGCCTGGAGGAGGTCGCCGCGCTCACCGGGCTGCGCACCGCCCACATCGACTCCCTGGGCGACGAGCTCGCCAAGGACGCGGGCCCCGGTGGGGTCCAGCTGCGCGTCGTGCGCGGCGTGGACGCCGCCGTCGAGGCGCAGGTCGAGTCCGCCCGCCGCGGGCAGGAGGAGACCGAGGCCGCCGACGCGCGGCTCGCCGAGGCGCTGTCGGAGCTGCGGCTGCGCAAGGACGACTTCGAGGTCGCCGAGATGCGCAAGGCCGTCGCCGCGACCGCCGAGGGCTTCGCCGACATCGTCCGCGCGCTGCCCCGGGCGGTCGAGCACGAGCGCGGCGAGCGCGTCATCGAGGGCGTCTTCGGCGCCCGTGCCCGCGAGGAGGGCAACGCCGTCGGGTACGACACGATCGCCGCCTCGGGCAACCACGCGAACACCCTGCACTGGATCCGCAACGACGGCGCCGTGCGCCCCGGGGACCTCGTCCTGATCGACGCGGGCGTCGAGGTCGACTCGCTCTACACGGCCGACATCACCCGCACCATCCCGGTCGACGGCGTGTTCACCGCCGCCCAGCGCAAGGTCTACGAGGCCGTGCTCGACGCCGCGGACGCCGCGTTCGCGCGGGCTGGGCAGCCCGGGGCACGCTTCCGTGACGTCCACGCCGCCGCGATGGAGGTGCTCGCCGCCCGGCTGGAGGCGTGGGGCCTGCTGCCCGGCACGGCCGAGGAGTCCCTCGCCGAGGAGGGCCAGTTCCACCGCCGCTGGATGGTGCACGGCACGAGCCACCACCTGGGCATCGACGTCCACGACTGCGCCCAGGCGCGCCGGGAGATGTACCTCGACGCCGAGCTCGAGCCGGGCATGGTCTTCACCATCGAGCCCGGTCTGTACTTCCGGGCCGACGACCTCACCGTCCCCGAGGAGCTGCGCGGCATCGGCGTGCGCATCGAGGACGACGTCCTCGTCCGCGCGGACGGCACCGTGGAGAACCTCAGCGCCGCGCTCCCGCGCCGCGTGGAGGACGTCGAGGCGTGGATGGCGAGCCTGCGCGGATGACCCGCGGCTGACCGGCGGCCGCCCGCCGTGGGCGGCCGCCGCCGGTCAGTCGACGTGACCGTCGCG